>CAZREK010000335.1:0-3008 GCA_964598965.1 uncultured Bifidobacterium sp.
GGCTGTCCGGCGTGCAGCAGCGTCGGCGCAAGCTGCGCGAGGTGCTGCTCGGTCTCGGTATCAGCGAAGCCATGCCCCACCCGTTCCTGACTCAGGGCGAGTTGGAGAAGGCCGGCCTGCCCGGCGAGTCCGTGCGCCTGGTGAACCCGCTGGTGGTGGGCGACGACCTGCTGCGCACCTCGCTGCGCCCCGGCCTGTTGAAGAGCGTGGCGTACAACGAGTCGCACCGTCGCCCCGGCGTGCGCTTCTTCGAGGTCGGTCACGTCTACCCGCCGGCGGACGACGTATTGCCCGCGGAGTACGAGTCGCTCGGCGTGGTGCTGGCCGGTTGCGACGCCACCGAGTCCGTCGCCGTCTGGCGCGAGCTGGCAACGGCCATGGGGTGGGGTGCTCGGCTCGACCAGGGCACCGTTCCTGCCGGCCTGCACCCGGCACGCTCGGCGACGCTGTCGCTGGGTAAGGACGCCATCGGCGTGGTGGGCGAAGTGCACCCTGACGTGGCAGAAGCGTTCGACGTCAACGAACGGGTCGCGATTCTGGAGCTCAACCTTTCGGTGCTGCTCGCCAACGAGCCCAAGCCCGCCGTCTGGAAGCCCACCAGCCGGTTCCCGTCCAGCGACCTCGACCTGGCGTTCACGCTGCCCGAGACGGTGGCTGCGGAGAAGCTGGACAAGGCCATCCGCCAGGCGGCGGGTGGCCTGCTGGTGGACCTGTCGCTGTTCGACGTCTACCGCGGCACCGGCCTGCCGGAGGGCACGCGCAGCCTGGCCTACCGTCTGCGCCTGCAGTCGCTGGAGCGCACGCTCACCGACGACGACGTCGCTCAGGTGCGCCAGAAGGTGGAAGCGGCGACGAAGAAGATGGGCGCGGTGTTGCGCGGCTGAGTGGGACGTTCGGCCATGTTCGGCAGGGCCGAACGGCCGTACCATCCGCGCATGAGGACACAGCGGGCATCTCTCCTCGCGGCCGTGCTGTTGCTGGCCGCGTGTTCCAGCGAAACATCCAAGGGGAACATCACCCCGGGGGAGACCACCGCTCCGCCGGGCTCGTCGGCCCCCGGCACCACCGGTGCCGTGGAGACGACGCTGCCCGACGTGTGGGTGCAGCCGACCGCCGCGCCGACGATGTTCTTCACCGAGAGCCTCGGCACGTACGAGGCCCCCGACTTCGTCATTGCGATGATGACCGCCGATGGCACGCGCACGGACCTGTGGACCGAGACCGTCGGCAATGGTGTGGTGATCCTCGACGCGACGCCCGACGTGGCGGCTGATGCCGGGCATCTTCTGGTGCGTCGCTACGCCTACGACGAGGCAGCCGGCACCTCCAACGTGACCATCGCCGAACGCGACCTCGCCACCGGCGAAGAGACCACGGTGATGATCTCGGAGAGCAATCTCTACGCGAAGTACGTGCGCGACGGCAGCGGCGAGATCCTGGTCAGCTACGGCGTAGACCACGTGGACAGCACTGGTGTGATCACCAGCACGACGCAGTACCTCGATCGTGTCGACGCGAACGGGAAGCTGATCGCCAACCTTCTCACGAGAGAGGCCGATGGCGGAGGCTCCGACATCGATTGGCTGCAGGTGCAGTACCAAGGGCAGCTGGCCGTTGCGCTGGGTGGCACCCCGATCACCATCCTCGGCCCTGCCGGTGCGGAACTGGCGACGCTCGGGAACGATCGGTCCTGCTCGCTGGTTCGCCAGGTCGATCCGGGCACAGTGCTGGCGGCCTGCGCCGACACCACGGAGTACGTCACCCAGCTGTGGCTGGTCCCGCTCGACGGATCGGCGCTGCAGCAGATCACCCATGTCGTCGTCGACCCCAGCGGGATCGATTTCGGCGCGTGGAACCTGTGGTCGACGGCCGATGGCAAGCAGTGGGTGCAGCGCACCGGCGACTGCGGAGCCGTGTGGGTGGAGGAGCTGCAGCCGGACGGCTCGACCGTCGACGCGCCGGTGAGCGGCTGGATCCTGGGCACCGATGGCACCCGTGTCATCAGTGCGGTCAACGCGAACTGTGATGGTGGTCAGGCCGTCATCTCGTCGTACGACAGCAGCACGGGGGAAACCACGACGCTTCTCGCGCCTCCGGACGGCATCTCGCCGGACGCGATGGCCGTGAACGGCTTCGAGGTGCTGGCCGTACCGAGAAACCTGGGGAGCTAGTTGCTGGACAGGTCGTCGGGCGCGTTGGCGATCCATGCCACGCGCCCGCCCTGTCGGCGGACGACCTCGCGCCACAGGTCGTCGGGGTGAGCTGTGAACACATCGTCGGCGAGGCTGTCGAACACCATCCAGGATCCCTCGGCGAGTTCGTCGTCCAGCTGGCCCGGACCCCAACCGGAGTAGCCGCGGAACACGCGCAGCGACAGGACGCCGTCCGCGACTTCGTCGGGGTCGAGCGTGAGGTCGATGGACCCGAGACCCCCGACCACCTCGCTCCACGCGCTCTCCACCGGACGGTCCAGCCGTGCGAGAGCGATCAGCGCATCGAGCTCCACCGGGCCACCCTGGAACAGGCAGCGTGGCGCGCTGAGGTGCGGCGTCCAGTTGGCCAGCTGGTCCGGCGGGTCTTCGTCGAGCGGGCGATTGAGCACCACACCGACCGCACCTGTGTCGGTGTGTTCCAGCATGTACACGACCGTGCGATCGAAGTTGGGGTCGACCAGCGGGGGAGTGGCGACCAGCAACATGCCGCGGTAGCTGCCCGGATGCGATGCGGCGCTGCTCATGCGCCCATTCTGGCGCGCTGCAAGGGTGATGGCATGCGTTGTATGACAATGCAGCGCGATGTATGATCATGCGTCTATGGTCGAAGTCGGCATCATCGGCGCGTCGGGGTACACCGGCGCCGAACTTCTCCGCTTGGTGGCACAGCACCCTGCACTGCACGTGGCGTACGCCACCGGTGACACTCAGGCGGGAACTCGCGCAGCAGCGTTGTATCCAAGCCTGGCCGCCGCCTATCCGGACATGGTGTTCGAGTCCTTCGATCCGGCGCGG
>CAZREK010000336.1:0-3007 GCA_964598965.1 uncultured Bifidobacterium sp.
CGAAGAGCGCTGCCGCACCGCGGCGCAGTACGTCACCCGCGGCGGCGAGGTGCGGTCGGCGCAGGACGCGGTCGCGGCCACGTTGCTGGCGGCGGGCAAGGGGTGGTGGGTGCTCGGCGCGCTGCTGCACGTGCCCGGCATTCATTCGCTGGCGGGTGTCGGCTATCGCTGGGTGGCCCGCAACCGTCACCGGTTGATGGCGAACTCCACCTGCTCGATCAACGGCTGAGGCGCTCTTCCATCGCCCACGGGGCGCCGTGCTCGGTCAGCAGCGCCAGGAACGGATCGGCACAGAAGGCTTCGGGACCCTTCACGCCCTCGGACTTCCATTCGCCCGTGGCCAGCATCTCCAAGGCCACCACGGGGTGCACCGCCGTCTGCCACACGACGGCCTGATGGCCGTACTCGCGCATGGTCCACTCGTTGTCCACGACTTGGTAGAGGTAGGTGCAGCGGGGCTGACCGTCGACACCGAGGCCGGTGACCAGCGAACCGGCGCAGGTGCGGCCGGTCATGCGGTCGCCCAGCTCGGCCGGGTTGGGCAGGATCGCCGCCACCACATCACGGGGCGAGACGTCGACACCGCGCACCTTCACCGGGCGGGTGCTGTCCAGGCCCAGCTTGCGCAGCGTCTTCAGCACGTCGATGAACTCGTCGCCCAAGCCGTACTTGAACGTCACACGGCCGACGTCGATCCAGCGCGGCATCAGCAGCACTTCCTCGTGCTCCACGTTCACGCAGGCCAGCGGCCCGATGCCGTCGGGGAAGTCGAACACTTCCGGCTCGCTGAACGGCTCGGTGGTGAACCACCCGCGGTCACGCTCGTACACGATCGGCGGGTTGAGGCACTCCTCGATCGTGGTCCAGATGCTGAAGGTGGGGGCAAAGGCGAAGCCGTCGATCACCAGGTCCGCACCGTCGCGCACGCCGATCTCGTCGATGCGGCTGAACAGGTGGTCGGCGGCGTAGCGAGCGGCCACGTCGCTGAAGCCCGGCTCCACGCCCATGCCCACCAGCGCCAGCAGGCCGCGGGCCTCCCACTGGTCGGCGACGGCGAACTGCGCGTCGCCCAACATCACCCCGGGCGTGTTGTACGGGTCTGTGGGGTGCGGGGTGGACATGTGCATCGCCATGTCGAGGTAGTGGCAGCCGGCCGTGAACGCGGCGTCGAAGATGGGAGGGTTGAACCGCGGATCGCAGGCATTGACCACCACATCGGCGCGTACGGAGCGGATCAGCTCCACCAGGTCGAGCATGTCGGAGGCGTCGACGCGGGTGGACAGCACGTGTGGTGCGCCGGCGCGGGCTGCGGCGCGTGCGGCGCGGGCGTGGTCCACGTCGGCGAGCACGATCTGCTCGAACACTTGCCGTCGGGCCGCGATCGACGCGATCGATGCGCCGACTCCACCTGCCCCGACGATCAACACCCGCATCGCTCGCCGACACTACCCAGGTCGGCGGCGGGTGCGCGGCAGCGCTAGTACGAGAAGCTGCGGCGCCCGGCGCCGGTGCCCACGAGAGCGGCGATGCGGTTGGCGAGGTAGGGGCTGAAGTACCCGCGGTACTGCAGCTGCAGCTCGGGGGCCAGCCAGTCGCTGCCCGTCACTTTGCCGCGGCAGAGGTGGCTGCCGCACAGGCACTCGAACTCGTCGTAGTCGCTGCCGTCGCTCATCGCGTAGTCGTACGTGAGGTGCTCGCCGGGGGCGATGTCCCGCATCGCGACGACGATGGTGCTGCCGCTCATGCCGCAGTTCGGCTCGCACGAGTGGTTGATGAAGTCGGCCGGCTCGGGGTCGGTGGCGCCCGCGAGGTAGAGGTCGTCGGCGATCTGGATGCTGCGCGACTGCTGACCGCTGGGCAGCAGGTCGAACTCGTCACGGGGCATCGCGCGGCCACCGAAGGCCACCACGACTTCGCCCGCGGCGATGAACTCGACGGCCACGGAGCCGCGTCCGGCGGCACCGAGGTGCACCGGGCGGGCTTTGGGGGTGAGGTAGCTGACGGACATCGGGTGCAAGCTTGGTCGGCCGCGGCGTCGCCGTCCACCTCCTGATGGATCAGCCGGACTGACCCTCGAATCAGTCAGACTGCCGGATGAATCAGCGTGAAGACACGCGACGTGGTTGCTAACCTGCGTGCGTCATGCATCACGAGTGACTCCCGGTTCGCCGGGTGTCCGGCAACCGGGGTGGAAGCTCCACGGTGCCTGCCCACTTCGGTGGGGATGTGGTCCGGTTCGCCGGACAAGCCGCTTTCTCCAGGTGCATGACGCTCACGACGCAACAGCACCACGGAGGAGGACGACATGGCCACTGCCCGACCCGGGCGCCCGCACCCCGCGACGGGCGCGTGGATGCCTGGCGACCCCGTGGGCCAACGTCGGTTCTTCACCTTCGAGCGGCCGATGGCGCTCGAAGCGGGTATCACCATGCAGGGCATCACGTTGGCGTACGAGACGTGGGGTCGCCTGGATGCGGACGGTTCCAACGCGGTCCTCATCTGCCACGCCTGGACCGGTGACAGCCACGTCAGCGGGCCGGCGGCGGAGGGCCACCCCACGCCCGGCTGGTGGGAGGGCGTGGTGGGTCCCGGGATGGCGATCGACACGGACCGCTGGTTCGTGGTGTGCACCAACGTGCTCGGTGGCTGCCAGGGCAGCACCGGCCCGGCATCGCCGCACCCGGAGGACGGGCGCCCGTGGGGCAGCCGTTTCCCGGTGGTGACCATCCGCGACATGGTTCGTGCGCAGGCGCGCCTGGCCGACCACTTGGGTGTGCGCCGCTGGCATGCGGTCGTGGGTGGGTCGATGGGCGGCATGCAGGTGCTGGAGTGGGCGATCACCTTTCCTGATCGGGTCGGTGGGATCGTTCCGATCGCCTCGTGCGCGCAGTCCACTGCGCAGCAGATCGCGTGGGGTTCCATCGGGCGTCAGGCGATCCGCCTGGACCCCAAGTGGCGCGGCGGTGATTACTACGACGGCGAGCGCCCAACCGAAGGCCTGGCAGTG
>CAZREK010000337.1:0-2997 GCA_964598965.1 uncultured Bifidobacterium sp.
GATGGGGTCGGTGATGAACGTGTCGAGGCCCAGCGAGACGATCACCATCGACGGGCCGAACGCGGCGATCCGTTCGCAGGCCTGTTGCAGCGTGTTGACGAACAGGTCGTCGTCGGCGCGCAACGGGAGTGGGTAGTTGAGGTTGCAGCCCAAGCCCTTGCCGGCGCCGGTCTCGTCCGCGTAACCGATGGTGTACGGGTAGGCGCGCACCGGGTCGCCGTGCAGCGAGACGTACTGCACGTCGTCACGTTCGTAGAAGATCTGCTGCGTGCCGTTGCCGTGGTGGTAGTCGACGTCGAGGACGGTGACCTTGGTGCCGGTGGTGGCTGCCACGTGGTGTGCGGCGACCGCGGCGTTGTTGAAGAAGCAGTAGCCGCCGTAGAGGTCGCGGGTGGCGTGGTGGCCGGGCGGGCGGCACAGCCCGTAGGAGGATCGCTCGCCACCCAGCACCAGTGCGGTGGCGGACATGGCGATGTCCACCGCGCCGCGGGCAGCTTGATAGGTGGTCTCGGTGATCGGCGTGGTGGTCTCGAAACACCAGTAGCCGACGCGGCCGCCGATGGCCTCCGGCTCGCGCCCAGGCGACATGCCGGTGCGCAGGGCGGCCATTGCGAACACATCGGGCACCACGTCGCGGACGCCGGGGTGCTGTGCGGTGTACAGCTGCCACGCTTCGGACAGGAACTTCAACAGGCCGGGGTTGTGCACTGCTGTGATCGGGTCGGTGCCCCACTCCGTCGGGGCGACGAACTCGTGCCCGCCGTCGGCCTGCAGAGCGGCCACGATCGACTGGATGCGCCGCGGGTTCTCGTAGGGGCTCTGCTGGCCGGAGCCTTCGACCTCGGCCATGGGATTGTGCAGCAGGTAGCTGTCGGAGTGGACGACCTTCATCCCGCCAGCCTGCCAGACGCGCCGCAAGTTCCTGCGGAAAAAGTGTCAGGCTGTCGCCTCGGCCGGCTCTCGCACGGTGTGACCACACACCAAGCCTCCAGGAGGAACCACCACATGAAGCGTCACCTCGCCGTTGCTGTCGCCGGTCTGTCGGCGCTGTCCCTGCTCGCCTCGTGCAGCGACGACAAGAAGACCGTCCAGCTGCCCGGCCAGGACGGTTCGAACATCACCCTTCCCGGTGGTGCAACCCTGCCTGGCGGCGGTGACTCCTCCGGCAACACCGACCTCGGCAGCTGCCATGTGAAGACCGAGGGCGATGTCACCGCCGACTGGACGATGGGTCAGGACGCCAGCTCGTTCGGGTACGGGCCGTGGATTCCGCAGACGCCCGGTGTCACTGCGCCGATCGTCCTCGACGAGACCTACTTCGTACTTAACTGCCCGGGCGACGGTGAGAACTCGTTGAGCTTCATGGCCAACCTGGATTCCGCCATCCCCATGCAGCCCGCGACGTACACGATCCCAGCCGCGACCAACGCGCTGGGCACGGCCGAGACCGGGATGATCTCGATCCTGCTGCGCTACGACGGCCCGGCCGGCGAGACCAACTGGGGGCCCAGCGCCGATGGCCAGCTGGTGATCACCGAGTTCGATGCCAACCACATCAAGGGCACGTTCACCGTGCCGATCACCGACGTGCTCGCCAAGCTCAGCGGCACCAGCATGGGCAACGCGGTCATCACGGGCGAGTTCAGCTACACCAACCCCGACGCCTGATCCCCCCAAAATCCCCCCACAGCGGGCCGGGTTACGCGAGCTCCAGTTCCTCTCCGAGGTACAGCTCGCGGCACCTGGCCCGCTGCAGTTTTCCGCTGGAGGTCTTGGGCAGGGTGCCGGGCTTCACCAGCATGACGTCGCGTGGCGGCAGGCCGCACACGTCCAGGGTGCGGTGGTGCACCTCGTGGCGCACCGCGTCCAGGTCGTCCGCACGCACCTCGGCGACGACGACCACGGTCTCTTTGCCCTTGTAGCCCTCCACACCGAAGGCGATGACGTTGCCGGCACGCACACCGTCCAGCACTCCGACCGCGCGCTCGATGTCCTCGGGAAACACGTTGCGGCCGCCGACGATGATGACGTCCTTGATGCGGCCGCACAGCACCAGTTCGCCGTTGACGGTGTAGGCGAGGTCGCCGGTGCACAGCCAGCCGTCGCGGAACAGGGCGGCGGTGGCGTCGGGGCGCTTGTAGTAGCCGGGGGTCACGGACGTGCCGCGCAGCAGCAGTTCGCCCACCTGGCGCTCGGGTAGCTCGACGTAGGTGTCGGGGTCCACCACTTTCATCTCCAGCCCGGGCACTGCCTTGCCCAACAGGGGCAGCAGGCGCACCTGCAGGTCCTCCTGCGCGTCTTCGATGGCCAGCGGTTTGGCGACGTGCTCGCGCTCCAGCACCACACGGTCGACGGAGTCCACCACCATGCCGCGGTGGCGTGGCGGGAAGGCACCGCCGATGGCGACCTCGGCCATGCCGAACGCGGGGAACACTCCCCCGGCCTTGAAGCCGAACGGTTCGGCGGCGCGCACGAACGCTTCCACCGCGGTGGGGTCCACCGGCTCGGCGCCGCTGAGGGCGAGCGTGAGGGTGGACAGGTCGAGGCCTTGCATGCGACCGAGGGCGCGGGTGGCGAGCACCCACGAGAAGTTGGGGCCGGCGGTGGCGGTGCCGCCCCAGTCGCTGATCCATTCCATCCAGTGGCCGGGCTTGGCCATGAAGTCCTGCGGGGCGGCTTGCACCAGTTGCACGCCGCGGGTCATCGGGATGGACAAGAACCCCACCAGACCCATGTCGTGGTACAGGGGCAGCCAGCTGACCATCACCTCGTCGAGGGTCAGTTCGGCGGCGGCGCACGAGGCGTCGATGTTCGCCCGCAACACGCGGTCCGGAATCATCACGCCCTTGGGCTCGCTGGTGGACCCGCTCGTGTATTGCAGGATGACCAGCCGTTCGGGGTCGTCGGGGGGCAGCACCACTGCATCGGGGATGGCGCCCATCCCGCCGGGCAGCACCGCTGCCATCGGCTCGATCGGCGGGTCGCCTTCGCCGGCGG
>CAZREK010000338.1:0-2994 GCA_964598965.1 uncultured Bifidobacterium sp.
ATGGCCGCGTCGTCGCGGCGGGCCTGCTCGTTGGCGCGTACGACGTCGCTGATCGAACGACTGCTCGTCGCGCACACCTCCAGCAAGTCGTGTGCGGAGCGATACGGGTGCGGCACCTCGAAATCGGTGTCGATGTCCGCACCCAGCTCGTCGTCGGCCACCACGAACCCGCCACCCACCGAGTAGTAGCGCGCCTCCCGCAGCACGGTGTCGCCGGCCGCGTGTGCGACGAACTGCATGCCGTTGGGGTGGCCGGGCAGCACCTCGTCGGGGTGCAGCACGATGTCGTGCTCGACATCGAAGGGCACCTCACGCTCGCCCAGCAGGCGCACGACACGACCGGCGCCGATCGTCGCCAGCAGCCCCGGCACGGCATCGGGGTCGACCGACTGAGGCTCCTCGCCGGCCAGGCCGAGGATGACCGCATCGACCGTCCCGTGACCCACCCCGGTGGCGGCCAGCGACCCGTACAGGTGACACTGCACCCGCCCGACCGCGGCCAGGCCGACGGTGTCGCGGCACTCGAGGAGGAACCGGCGCGCCGCCCTCATCGGGCCGACCGTGTGCGAACTGGATGGCCCGATGCCGATGCGGAACAGGTCGAACACGCTGATCGTCATGGTGCGCGGGAGCGTAGTGCGTGCTGTGATCGACCATGCCCGCGATGCCCCCAGAAGTACTGTGGAAGAAGGCCGGGCGAAGGGCGACGGACATCAGCTCAGAACGCAGAGTATGGAGAGGTGTGGACCAGGTATGGCCGCGAGTCGCGCTTCCAGGTGAGCAGGTGCTCCTGGCGTTCTTCGCACAACCACCGGCCGCAAGCCTTCTTGCTGTCGCCAACGCGGAGCGGGAACTCCGGGTGGCAACCCCTCGCGGATGGCTCCTGAATCAGGCGTTCTACGATCCTCCGGTTCCGCTCTCTTCACTCAAGGTCGTCACCAGCGACCACCTCCCTCTTCGTGGAGACGTCCTCGTGGTCGCCGGGTCACGACGACTGCGTGTGTGGGACGTGGGCCGTCATAACGAGCCGCTCGATCAGGTGGCCGACATCGGCTACCAGAACATCGCGGCGGTCTGGTCGAAGCGAGACAGGGCCCATTTGAAGTTCGCAGATCGATCGACGACGACCTTCGAGGCGTCGCCGTCCGACGTCGAACAGTTCGTCGAACTCGTTCGCTCAGCCATGGGGGTCCGCACGCCGTGAGGGAAGAGTCGTTGATGCGGCGAGAATTGGTGGACCTGGTGACGAGGCGCGGCAAATGGCTCCGCATGATCAAGGAACGGCAGAAGGGTTCGCAGTGAGCCGTGGGTTGGCAGGGAATGCAGCTCTGCCGGATGCCAAGATGTGGACCATGCCGATGCGTCAGGAGTGCAAGCACTTCGAGAGCCGCACCTATGCCAATGGCGAGACGGTGCGCAAGTGCGACCTCGATCTCGCCCCCGATGCGCCCTGGCGTTGCCCGGCCGACTGCCCGTCGTTCGAGCGGCGCACCGACGTCGGGTGGACCTACGGCTCGATGGTCGCCCCGAAGACCCCCGAGGAGCCCCCGGGCCTGGACGACGGCACGGCCGCCGCGGTCCTGGACGAAGCGGAGGAGTTCCTGCGTGAAGTCGGCGCCCAGGTGATGCACGAAGTGCACCTGGAGGCACGCGCTCGCGAGGCTCACCCGGCCCGCGACTGGAAGCGCATCTTCCGCCGCAAACCCTGATCGGGTGGCTCGAAACGGCCCGGCACGGGCTGGGGATTAGCACTACGGCGGTAGTAGTATTTATGTCGTGACGACCTTGACCACGGCGTTGCCCTCGGCCGAACAAGAGGTGTGGCGCTACAGCCGCATCGGCGAGCTCGACCTCGGCGCCTTCACCCCCGCAGCGGTGCACACCACCGTCACCGGCCTTGATCAGCTGCCCGCCCCCGACGGTGCACTGGTGGATGAGCTGGTTGCCTCCATGGACACCCACGACGTGTTCGACGAGCTCAGCGCGGTGCACCACTCCACGGTTGCGATCACGGTTCCCGCCGGCAAGGTGCTGGCCGAGCCGATCGTGGTCACCCATCGCATCCCGCAGGAGCAGGAAGGTGCGGCCCTCTACCCGCGCCTCGTCATCCACGCCGGCCCGGACAGCGAGTTCACCGTCGTCGAGCGCTTCGAGTCGCACCCCGAGGTGCGCGCCCTCATGGTGCCGCGTCTGGTGTTGCACGCATCGCAGGCCGCGCGCGTCAGCTACCTCGGCATCAACCTCTTGGGCAACAAGGTGTGGCAGCTGGGCCATCAGCAGGCCACCGGCGACCGCGACAGCACCACTCTGCTGGCCACTGTCGCCCTCGGCGGCGACTACGCCCGCGTGCGCACCGATGCCCGCAGCACCGGCCAGGGCGCCACCACCAAGCAGGTGGCGCTGTACTACGCCGACGGCGACCAGATGCACGACTTCCGCACGCTGCAGGACCACATCGCCCCGCGCACCAGCAGCGACCTGCTGTTCAAGGGCGCCGTGCAGGACCGGGCCAAGAGCGTGTACACCGGCCTCATCCGCATCGGCGAGGACGCGAAAGGCACCGCCGCCTACCAGACGAACCGCAACCTGACGCTCAGCGATGGCGCGTGGGCGGAGAGCGTGCCCAACCTGGACATTCGCACCAACGACGTGAAGTGCAGCCACGCCAGCACCGTCGGCCCGATCGACGATGAGCAGCGCTTCTACCTCGAGAGCCGCGGCATCCCGCCCGAGGTGGCCGAGCGACTGGTGGTGCTGGGCTTCTTCGACGACGTGCTGTCGTTGCTGCCGGTCGGTGCCCTGCGCGACGACCTGCGTGTGCGTGTCGCCGCCAAGCTGGCCCACCGTGCGGACGGGGGTGTGCGATGAGCGCCGTGCGTGTGTGCACCCTCAGCGACCTGACCCCCGGCGCCGCGGCCCGCTTTGACGTGGCCGGCCGGTCGGTGGCCGTCATCCGCATCGGCGACGACGTCTACGCCATCGGCGACACGTGCA
>CAZREK010000339.1:0-2991 GCA_964598965.1 uncultured Bifidobacterium sp.
AAGCACGCTGAACTGATGCGGATCGGGGGTGCTCTCCGGCGCGAGCGGACGTTGATCGGCCTGCTCGCTCTCATCGCCTATCTCCCCGCGCTCCTGTCGTCGCCGGGGCGGATGCCCGCCGATACGAAGCTGTACCTGTACCTCGACCCGGGCCGCCTGCTGTCGACCAGCGCGCACACCTGGGACCCCAGCCTGTACGGCGGGTGGGTGCCACACCAGATGGCGGCGTTCCTGTGGCCGTCAGGCCCGTGGTTCTGGTGCTGCGAGCGTCTCGGGCTGCCCGACTGGGTCGCCCACCGCCTGTGGCTGGGCACGATCCTGTTCCTCGGCGGGCTGGGCATCCTGAAGCTGGTCAAGGCACTCGGCCTGCCCCTGAAGGGGATGGCGGTTGCCGCGCTGGTGTACCAACTCTCGCCGTACATCCTCCCCTACGTCAGCCGCACGTCGGTGATGCTGCTGCCCTGGGCCGGTGTGGGGTGGATGGTGCTGCTCACCATGCGCAGCGTCCGGCGCGGTGGGTGGCGCGACCCTGCTCTGCTGACGCTCGTCGTGTGCACGGTGGCACCGGTCAACGCGACGGCGTTCGCCATGGTGCTGCCGGGGCCGGTGCTGTGGTTGCTGTTCGAGTGGCGCTCGCAACGAATCTCATTGCGCAAGATCGGTGCCGCTGCGGCGCGCGTCGGCGTGCTGGCCATTCCGGCCTCGGCCTGGTGGGTGGTGATGTTGTCGATCCAGGGCCGGTACGGCGCCGATGTCCTGCGCTACAGCGAGACGCTCTCCACCGTGTCGCGCAGCGCCATCAGCACGGAGGTCGTCCGCAGCCTCGGGTACTGGTTGTTCTACCTGCGCGACCCGTACGCCCCGTCCACCACGTCGTCGTTGCCCTACCAGGACTCCGTCCCGCTGATCCTGATTTCGTTCGCGCTGGTCGCCGTCTGTCTCTCCGGGCTGGTGCTCACCCGCTTCCGTCACCGGCGCTACGCGATCGCGCTCGTCGTCTGCGGGGTGTTGCTGTCCGTCGGTGTGCATCCGTTCGCGTCGCCGGCGCCACTTCCCTCGCTGCTCCGCGACACCGGAATCGGCCTCGCGCTTCGCAGCAGCACTCGTGCCCTGCCGCTGGTGTCGTTGGGCATGGCGCTGGGGGCAGCTGCTCTCGTCGTCGCCGTCAGCCGCGGCGCAGCGCGTCGGCACCGCCTGTTCCCTTTCCTCGTCGTCGGTCTTGTGACCGCCAACCTGCCGTCGCTGTGGACGGCCGACCTGGTCGACCCTGCCCTGGCGCGCGACCAGGATCCACCGGCAGAGTGGCAGACCGCCGCTGCGGCGCTCGACGCCTCGGGCACGGCGGCCCGAGTACTGCAGTTGCCCGGCGCCGACTTCGGAGCCTTCCGCTGGGGCTTCACGGTCGATCAGCCGCTCAGTGGGCTGACGCTCAAGCCGGTGCTCACTCGCGACCTACTCCCACTCGGCAGCCCGCAGTTGATGGACCTTCTCTACGCCCTCGACAACCACCTGCAGGGCGGCACCTTGCCACCGGAGGCGCTGGCACCCGTGGCCCGTTTCTTGTCGTCGGACAGAGTGTGGGTCAGCAACGACCTGGAGTTCGACCGCTTTCGCACCCCGCGACCGGAGATCTTCGCCGCGTTCACGAGCGAGCAGGTGCAGGGCTTGGTCGACGCCACCGAGTTCGGAACCCGATCGGTCAACCGGCCGACGATCCCGATGGTCGACGAGGTGTCGCTGTCGGATGCGCGAGTTGGCACCCCCGTGGCTCCCGTGATGCTCTTCACCGTCGACGACGCGGCCCCGCTCCTCCGCATCGGGGGCAGGACGGTCATCCTCGACGGCAGCGGCGACGGGATCGTCGCCAGCGCCGCTGCAGGCGTGCTCGACGGCTCGGAGTCCGTCCGTTACGCCGCCGACCTCACGGACGCCGATTGGGCGGGCGTCGGCGGCGAGACCTTGCTGGTGGTCACAGATTCCAATCGGGACCGCGAGCAGCACTGGCGCGGCACGCAGGACTCGCTGGGCATGACCGAGTCGGGGGGAGCAAGCAGCGACGGCCTGCGCGACGTCGCCGACCAGCGCCTGGAGCTGTTCGACACGACCGACGCCCAGGCACAGACCACAGCCGCGCTGGATGGAACGATGACCGTTCAGGCGTCTGCGTACGGTGACCCGTACGCGTACACCCCGGAGAACCGAGCGGCGATGGCCGTCGACGGCGACCCTGCCACCGCCTGGCGGGTGCCGTGGCAGCAACTCGGTGAAACGCTGCACATCGACGGTGCGGCCCCTCGCCAGCTGCACCTGCTCCAGGCGCAGGGCCCACATCTGCTGCGGATGATCACCGACATCGACATCAGCGTCGATGGTGCGATCCAGCACGTCGTCCTGGGTGAAGCCTCCCTGTCCGGTGCGGGGCAAACGGTCGACATCCCCCGCGGCGACCACGTGGCGATCACGATCACCGCAACGGCACCGCGCCCCGGTGCGCCGCCCACGGGGCAACCGTGGGTGGGCCTTGCGGAGATCGGTGTCACGGCGCAGGAGTGGGTGCGACCGCCGTCGCTCGTACTGGCACACGCTGCCGCCGAGCAACCGCTCGAGCTGGTGTTCACACGTGACCGCACACGACCCACCAACCGTTGGCGGTCGGACCCCGAGCCCGTGCTGGCACGCGTCGTCACGTTGCCCCACGAGGTTCGAGGCAAGCTCTCGATCACGCTCCGGCTCGACGCTCGCGCAGAGGACGACGTCATCGACCAACTGCTGGGCACCACGGTGTCGGCCAGCTCGAACCGGCGGCTCACCGGTGTGCCGGCAGCTCGTGCTTCGGCGGCCTTCGACGGCAACCCGTCCTCCGCGTGGATCACTCCGTTCGACGCCGCCGTCGGCAGCGCGCTGACCGTCGACCTGGAACCCGGCTCGACGGTGACTTCCTTCGACATCAGCCAGCCCTCCGGCGACTACTCCAGGATCACCGCACTGCGA
>CAZREK010000340.1:0-2980 GCA_964598965.1 uncultured Bifidobacterium sp.
AGACCCACACCACGAAGTTGGACTGACCTGAGTGAGTCACCGTGAAGACAGCGGTGTCCTCGAGAAACAGAACATCGCTGCCCGTACCAGTCGTCGAAGCACCCATCCTGCGCACATCGTTCTCGACCGGCAGCAACGAGATGGTCCAGTCGCCGGTGGCCTCAACCTCCAGCGCCGTCGTGTCCCCACTGAAGTTCACGGGCACGCGGCCGCTGTACCTACCGATCTCGTTCACCAGAAGGTCGGTGCGTTCGAGACCAGCATCGAGGGCCCACACGACGAAGTTCGACCTGCCGGCGTAGGAGATCGTCGCGACCCACACATTCGAAGGTGGCAAGTTCACGACGTCCGAGCCTCGACCGCTGAACACCACCGGTTGCGGCGGGGCGGTAGTGGTCGGTGCAAGTGTCGTCGTCGGCGCAGCGGTGGTCGTCGTGGCTCGCACCGTCGTCGTCGGAGCGTCGGTGGTAGCGGTCGCCACCGACGAGGCGGTCACTGCCGCAGGCTCGCTGCGAGCCGAGTCGTCCGACTCCTTCTTCTTGCCCCCGGTCGCACCCGCGATCACCAGCACCACCACGATGATGGCCCACCCCCAGACCGGCAGCTTCCAGAACCGGCGACGAAACCACGGTGTCGCAGTTGCGGCAGGCGCCTGGGGCGGTTGTGGCACCGAGGGCATCGGAGGCGGGAAGGCTGAAGGCTGATCGGCCATGGCAAGTCCTCTCGTTCGGGCGGCGAACGCCGCAGCACGCCTGTCCCAACGCGCGGTCCTGCTCGACACGTGACAGTGCGTTGCCGAAGAGGCGTCGCGTCACACGGTCGCCACGTTCCTGCGTTTGGTGCGTCACCCAGTCGCAAGGAGTCGCTGTGAAGCCCACGCTCAAGTTCGATCGCACCCTCGTCACCGTCCTCGTCGACGAGGTGGTGCACGTGCTGCTCGAGCTCGCTGCGCCACCTGCCGCACCGGTCAAACGCCCCCCGCTCGACGTGGTGGTGGTGCTCGACCGCAGTGGCTCGATGGCGGGTGCACCGCTCTCGTCGGTCACCGCGGCCACAGCGCAGCTCCTGCGTCTCGCCGGCCCTGATGACCGCATCGGTGTGGTCGCGTTCGACGACACCGTTCAACTGGTACTGCCCCTCACCCAGCACGACGCGGACCACGCTGCAGCGACGGTGCTCAGCATCCGGCCTGGTGGGTCGACGAACCTCTCAGGTGGCTGGCTGAAGGGCCTGGAGATGCTGGCCGGCAAGCACCGGTCCGATGCGTTGCGCCGCATCATCGTGCTCACCGACGGCCACGCCAACGTCGGCATCACCGACCCTGAGGAGCTGGTTCCGTTCATCAAGAGCGGCTATGCGCAGGGCATCACCACCTCGTGCATCGGCTTCGACGATGGCTACGACGAGCACCTGCTCGCGGCACTTGCCGATGCCGGCATGGGCAACGACTACTGGTGCGACGGGCCCGACCAGGCCGCCAAGGTCTTCGCAGATGAGTTCGGTGGACTCGCCTCGGTCGTCGCCCAGAACGTGTCGGTGGAGATCGTGCCCTCGAGTGCGGTCGCAACCTCGGCGGTGCTCAACGAGTTCCCGATCACCGAGGTGCCTGGCGGGTTGCAGGTGGCGATGGGCGACGCCTACGGCGGCGAGCACCGCAAGCTGGTCGCGAAGTTCCACCTGCGCCCGGCCCAACACGCCGGGCCGTTGTCAGTCGCCGAGCTCATCATCCGGTGGGCCTCAGTGTCGGGCGAAGCTGCGTTGCACAAGGTGACCGTGCCCGTGGTCGTCACCGCTGGCGACGGTGACGTCGAGGACGCCGCAGCCGACGACGGGGTGCGCGAGGAGATCCTGCGGCTGGAGGTGGCGCGCTCCCGACGGGAGGCCAATGAGGCTGCCCAGCGGGGCGACGGCCACACGGCCGCCCAGCAGCTGCGTGCGAGCGCCGCACGCTTGAGCAACCTGCCTGGCGGTGCTGAACTGTCAGCCGAACTGGTCCACGACGCGATGACGATGGAGGAGGGCTTGTGGAGCGCGGCCGACGCCAAGCGAGCGTTCTCCCGCAGCCGCAGCACCCACAAGGGCCGCCGCACCGACTACACGATCGACCCCGACAGCCAGGCGTGACGCCGGCACGGGTGACCCGACCATCCGGAAACCTCCGCGCACCCCTCATTCATACTGACCCTGTCCACTTGGAGAGGTCAGGAGAACAGATGACCACCACCCAGAACAGCGAGGCCGTGCGGCTCACCGCCGCCGTCCGCGACTACGTCGAGGCGGTGTTCCGCGAAGTCATGCGCGTCGCCGCCAACGTCGGTCGCCATCGCGATGCCGGCGATGTCGCCGACGAGATGGTGGCCGAGGTGCTCGAGCACCCGGAAGCCATCATGGCCCGCTACCCCGACCCCGTTCGCTACGCCCGCGAACGTGTGCGTCACTGCGGCATCAGCCTGGACCGGCGCCAGCGCGTGCAGCGTGGGGAGGGTGCCCGCCTCGTGCAGGGTGCCGACGGCCTGCTGAACCCGGGTCGCGTCTGGATCTCGGGCGAGAGCACGGTCCGCGAAGGTGGTCCGTCGGTGTTCTCGCTGGTCCGCGACCTCGCTGCGGAGTTCGCCGACCCTTCGCTCGACCGGATGATCGCGTCGGCGCTCGTCGGCCGCTGCTGCCAGGGGCTCACCCACCACCAACTGTTCGACGTGCTGATGGTCGACGGCCTCGGCTACGACGTCACCGAGGTCGCGGCGGTTCTCGGTCAGCGCCGCGAGACGGTCAGCCGTCGCCTCAACGCATCTCGCCGCATCATCCGGCAGAATCGAGCTCAGATGACCGACATGCAGGACTCCGAGGGATGACGCACACCGCCCGCGTCACTTTGCGCTACCGCCCCGGGGCCGACGTGCTCACGGGAACGGTGGACTGGGGTGAGGCGGACGGTGGCGAGGGCGTCGCGCCACGTCTCGCCGCGGAACATCGCGCCGGT
>CAZREK010000341.1:0-2977 GCA_964598965.1 uncultured Bifidobacterium sp.
CACCAAACGGCCGACGGCCTCGTCGAGCGGTGCCATGTGGAAGCAATCGGGGTGGCTGTTGGCAGGGCTGTCGACCATGCCCGAGTCGCGGTAGCCGAGCATCACGACCTCGTCGAAGCCGATGATCTCCGCCGACCGTGCCAACTCGCCGGGGCGCAACTCCGCCAGCAAGGCCTTCTCCTGCTCGGGCGTCAGACCGTGGAACGGCTGGCCCGGTTCGCGAAGGTGCGGGTTCTGCAGGTCGCCTTCCTCGCCGCCGGTGCAGCACACCAGCACGGTGCGCACGCCATCGGCGTGGTAGCGCGCCAGCGTGGGCGCCCCTTTCGACGCTTCGTCGTCGGGGTGAGCGTGGATCGTGAGCATGCAGGGCGGTGCGGTCACAGGTGCACGATACCGGCGCGGATTCCTCGCGTCCTGCAGGGACGCCACGGGCACCGCTGCGTAGGCTGGCACCCGTGCGACGGATCGCTTTGCTCACCTCTGCCTGTCTGATCGTGCTCGTCGCCGGCGGTTGCCGCCACGACGGGCGCAGCCTGCCGCCGCCACGCGACGACCAGAACTTGTCCATCTCGTCGGTCGCCACCACCGGCGTGGATTCGTCGTTCGTCGGCAGCACCGACGGCTTCCAGACGCTGCCGCTGGACGACGAGCTCGTCGTCACCGCGCCATGGCGTGACGGAGCATCGATCGACTCGCGCTACACCTGCGACGGCCCCAACGTGTCGCCCGCACTGTCCTGGAGCCCGGCGCCCGAAGGCACGGTCGAGATCGCGATCACGCTCAGCGACCTCGATGTGCCGGGCTTCGTCCACTGGGCCATCGCCGGCATTCCCGCCGATGCCACTGCGATCGCCGAGGACACCATCCCCCTCGGCGCCTACGAGGCCGCCAACAGCCTCGGCGACATCGGCTACACCGGCCCGTGCCCCACCGCCGGCTCTGAGCATCTCTACGTGCTCACCGTGCACTACCTGGCGGAGGAAACCGGGCTGGAGGACGGGGTCGCCGGGCTGGATCTGCTCGACCTCATCCAGAGCGTGGAGATGTCCTCCGCCGAGGTCAGCGGCGTCTTCGCCCGCATCTGACCCTGGACCGTCTCAGCGACCTGTTGACGGTGGCCGTCATGGCCTTCGTCGGTGTCCGGCTGGTGTCCGGCGTGCGTTTCCCGCGCAGCGCCGGTGGGCGAACGCTGACACGTCGGATCGTGGGCAACATCCACTGGCGCCACCTGTGGCCGGTACCGCTCGTCCTTCGCAGTGGTGGTCGACGCCGTGGCGTGACGGGCTATCGCTAGCCTGCTCAGCGTGTCCACCACCGAGCCCGCGCTGCCCCGCTGTTATCGCCACCCGGATCGAGAGACCGGCCGCAACTGCACCCGCTGCGGCAAGCCGGCGTGCGGTGATTGTCTGGTGCAGGCGGCCGTCGGTTCGCACTGCCTCGACTGCGCGAAGGCAGCGCGGCCAGATGCACGCACGCGGGCGAAGCTGGCAACCTCTTCCGTACTCACCCCGGTGACCTACGCGATCATCGGCCTCAACGTTCTCGTGTTCCTGTGGATGGGGCTGCAGGACTCGCACACGTTCTCCGGCAACCTCACCGAGGCCCACTACGACCTCGGCCTCAACAAGCTGATGTTGCGCGGAGTCGCGCCGAACTGGAACATGGACGGGCTCGTCCCCGACCACCAGTGGTACCGCTTGGTGACGTCCGGCTTCATTCACTTCGGCCTGTTCCACATCGCGATGAACATGCTGCTGCTCTTCCAACTGGGCCAACTGCTGGAGCGCGCCCTCGGCGGGGTTCGCTTCGCAATGCTCTACGGCGCAAGCCTGCTGGCCGGTTCATTGGGAGTCCTGCTGCTCGACCCCAACGGCATCAGCGGTGGTGCGTCCGGCGCAGTGTTCGGGCTGATGGCCGGCGCCGCGATCGGTCTGCATCGCCGCGGGGTCAACGTCTTCAACACCGGCATCGGCACGACGCTGGCGCTGAACCTGGTGCTGACCTTCACGATTCGCGGCATCTCCATCGGTGGCCACCTCGGCGGTGCCGTCGCCGGGGCGATCTGCGGTTGGGTGATGCTGGCGCCGAGCTGGCGCCCGGCCCCGAAATGGGCCACGTACGCACTGCCGGCCGGCGTGATGGCAGCTTCCGTACTGCTCTCGATGGCCGTCGTCGGCTGAGGAGGCCGGCGTCGAGGGGGAAGGGGGAAACCCTGTCACACCCCTTGCGTACCGTGCGGGGCATGGACACCCGCACCGACCTCACCTCGGCCCCCGAGCAGCTGCAGCTGCTGGCCGCGCCGGCGCTGCCCGTGCAGTTCCGGCTGGACCAGCGCACGCGCGAGCGTGGCATGGCCCACATCGCCGCCCTCAAGGCGCAGCTCGCGGCCCGCGCCGCGGCCCGCCTCGACCAGGCCGCCTGACTTCGCCCGCGTGCCTCAGCCGGCGCTGGGCGCCAGGCTGCGCACGGCATCCCAGAACTTCAGCTCCGGGTCCAGCGGCAGGATGGCCAGCGAGCTGGTGGTGACGCCGTTGTCGAAGTAGCGCTGCACGGTTGCGCGGCAGTGTTCCGGCGAGCCGTGCACCACCAGCTGGTCCACCACTTCGTCGGGAATGGCCGCCAGCGCGGCCTTGCGGTCACCCGCCTTCCACGCGTCCCACATGCCGTGCAGCAGCGGGCCGCGGCCCAGCCAGCGCTGGTACTCGGCGTACACCGGCACGTTCATGTAGGCGGCGATCGCGAACCGTGCACCAGCGCGCACGACCTCGGCGTTCTCGCTGGGGCACACGAAGATGCGGGCGACGATCTCGCGCTCGGCCCCGCCGGCGGCGTCGTTGACCACCTTGGTCAGCTGCGGCACGTCGTCCGGGCTGCACCAGTTGATGATCGCCCCGTCGCCCTCGCGCCCCGCTAGGCGCAACATGCCTTCGCGGAGCGCGGCGACCATGATCGGCGGCTGCTGCTCCAGCTTCACACC
>CAZREK010000342.1:0-2970 GCA_964598965.1 uncultured Bifidobacterium sp.
ACGATCGTCTCCACCAGCGATTCGCGCAGCGCCCCGGCGGTGCGCACGGTGTCCAGCCGCACGGACACCAGGTCGGCGGGTGCGCCCACGGCCAAGCGGCCCCCGTCGGCCCACCCCAGCGAGCGGTGACCATCCATCGTCGCCGCACCCAACAGTGCAGCCGCACGATGGTGACCACGCTGCTGTGTTGCCAGGCGCTGATCCAGCTCGGTCGCCCGCGCCTCCTCGAACAGGTCGATCACGGCGTGCGAGTCGCTGCCGAAGCACAGATTCGCACTGCCGGCACTGATCGCCGCAGCGGGGCCGATGCCGTCCGCGAGATCGCGTTCGGTGGTCGGGCACAGGCACACGGACGCGCCGGCACCGCCCAACAGCGCGATGTCCTGCTGGTCCACATGGGTGAAGTGCACTGCAGTGAAGCGCTGGCCCAGCAACCCGTGGTCGGCCAGCAACTGTGTGGGCGAGCAGCCATACGCAGCGCGGCACTGCTCGTTCTCCCCCATCTGTTCGGACACGTGCGCGTGCACAGGCGCGCTATGACGCTCCGCCCACGCGCCGACCACCTCCATCGCCTGTGGGCCGACTGCGCGCACGGAGTGCACGGCCGCACCCACCTTCACCCGCGTCCCGCTGAGCCTGCGGTGCACGCTGTCAGCCCGCGCTGCCCACGCGTCGGCGTCTGCGTCGGCAAAGCGGCGCTGCACCGCGCTCAGCTCCGTGTCGATGCCGCCTTGCAGGTAGCACGTGTCCAGCAGCGTCAGTCGTATGCCTGCCTCTTCCGCGGCGGCCGCGATCGCAGTGTCCATCGCTTGCGGGTCGGCGTAGCGCACTCCGTCCGCGTCGTGGTGCAAGTAGTGGAAGTCGCCCACGCACGTGATGCCGGCCATCGCCATCTCGCCGAAGACCGCACGCGCCAGCTGGTGGTAACGGTCCGGCGTCAGCGTGGCAGCCAGCTCGTACATCTGGTTGCGCCACGTCCAGAACGTGCCCGCGCCCACCTGCGTGCGCCCCCGCAGCGCACGGTGGAACGCATGGCTGTGCGCGTTGGCCAATCCGGGCACGGTGATACCGGCCAGCCGCACCGCGCCGGGTGGGCATGCCATGTCCACGCGCACTTCGGTGATCACACCGTCGGCCTCGGTGACCAGTACGCCTGCTGCGGCGGTGTCGCCGCCCAGCCACGCGTACTCGCACCAGTACTGCATCAGGACCCCACGCGGGCGACGAACTGACGCATCTCCTCGAAGAACGCGTCCTTGTGGTATCGCTCGAACATCTCCCACGTCGTCAGCGTGCGCGTGTCGATGACCCTGTCCAGGAACACCACACCGTCGAGGTGATCGCACTCGTGCTGGAACGTGCCGGCCGCCAGGCCGCGGCGGACCTCGTCGTGCTCGTTGCCATCGCGGTCCCAGTAGCGCACGCGCACGTTCACCCACCGGGGCACGCGCCCGCGCATGTTGGGCACCGACAAGCAGCCCTCCATGTTCTCGAACTGCTCGTCGTCGATCGGTTCGATGATCGGGTTCACCACGATCGTCAGCGGGATGGGCGGCTTGTACGGGTAGCGCGGGTTCTGGTTGACCTCGATGGTGGTGATGCGCACCAGCTCGCCCACCTGTGGCGCAGCAATGCCCGCACCGTTGGCGGCACGCATGGTGTCGATCAGGTCGTCGATCAGCTGTTGCATCTGGGGCGACGCCAGCTCCTCGCGAGTGACCTCGCGGCTGCGTTCGCGCAGCAGCGGGTTGCCCACGTGCAGGATCTCGCGCACCGTCATGGTTCAACCTTCGCGCATCGGGATGCGCACGCCGCGCTCATCGGCCACCTCGATCGCCCGCTCGTAGCCAGCGTCGGCATGGCGGATGACGCCCATGCCCGGATCGCTGGTGAGTACGCGCTCCAGCTTCTGCCCAGCAAGGTCGGTGCCGTCGGCCAGGCACACCATGCCGGCGTGAATGCTGCGGCCGATGCCGACCCCACCACCGTGATGGATGCTGACCCACGTGGCGCCTGACGATGTGTTGACCAGCGCGTTCAGCAACGGCCAGTCGGCGATGGCGTCGCTGCCGTCCATCATCGCCTCGGTCTCGCGGTAGGGCGACGCCACCGATCCCGAGTCCAGATGGTCGCGCCCGATCACGATCGGCGCCTTCAGCTCACCCTTGCGCACCATCTCGTTGAACCGCATGCCCAAGCGGTGGCGCTCGCCGTAGCCCAGCCAGCAGATGCGCGCGGGCAGGCCTTGGTAGGCCACCCGCTCGCCGGCCATCTCGATCCAGCGCGCCAGGTGCGGGTCGTCGGGGAACTCCTCCAGCACCGCGCGATCGGTGGCGGCGATGTCGGCCGGGTCACCGCTGAGCGCCACCCACCGGAACGGCCCCTTGCCCTCGCAGAAAAGTGGGCGGATGTACGCGGGCAGGAAGCCCGGGTAGTCGAAGGCGCGCTCGAACCCGCCCAGCTTGGCCTCGGTGCGCAAGCTGTTGCCGTAGTCGAACACCTCGCTGCCCTTGTCCATGAAGCCCACCATCGCCTCGCAATGGCGGGCCATGCTGGCACGGCTGCGGCGGATGAGCTCTTGCGGGTTGCTGCGCGCCATCTCCGCAGTGGCCTCGGGCGTGAGGTCCACGGGCACATAGCTGAGCGGGTCGTGCGCGCTGGTCTGGTCGGTGACGATGTCGGCCGGGAAGTCCATCTCCAGCAGCTTGGGCAGGATGTCGGCGGCGTTGCCCACCAGCCCGACCGAGAGACGGCGGCGCTCGTCGCGCGCCTTGATGCAACGGGCGATGGCGTCATCCAGCGAGGTCACGATCTCGTCGAGGTAGCGGTGCTCGTGGCGACGTTCCACGCGCCACGGATCCACGTCGATGCACAACGCGACACCGTCGTTCATCGTCACCGACAACGGCTGCGCGCCGCCCATGCCGCCAAGGCCGGCAGTGAGAGTGATGGTGCCCGCCAGCGTGCCGT
>CAZREK010000343.1:0-2965 GCA_964598965.1 uncultured Bifidobacterium sp.
GTACCTGAAGAGCACCGGCCGCGAGGCCATCGCCGACGCGGCCGACAAGGTTGCCGACGACCTGCGCCCGGACGACGGCGCCACCTACGACCAGGTCATCGAGATCGACCTCGACGCGCTGAAGCCGCTGATCAACGGGCCGCACTCGCCCGACCGTGCGCACCGCGTGGGTGCTGGCGTGGGCGCCGAGGCCCGTGCCAACAACTGGCCGCTGGACATTTCGGCCGCTCTCATCGGTTCGTGCACCAACTCGTCGTACGAGGACATCACCCGTGCCGCTTCCATCGCCCGCCAGGCCGCCGCTCGCGGCCTGAAGGTGAAGACCCCGCTGCTGGTGTCGCCGGGTAGCGAGCAGACCCGCGCCACGGTGGAGCGCGACGGGCTGATCGCCGACCTCGAGGCCATCGGCGCGACGGTGCTGGCCAACGCCTGCGGCCCGTGCATCGGCCAGTGGGACCGTCCGGCCGACGCGATCGACAAGCCGAACACGATCGTCAACTCGTTCAACCGCAACTTCCCCAAGCGCAACGACGGCTCGGCCAACACGCTGTCGTTCGTCACGTCACCCGACACCGTCGTGGCGCTGGCGCTGGCCGGTCGGTTGGACTTCGACCCCACCACCGACACGATCACCGCCCCCGACGGCAGCGAGGTTCGCCTCGAAGCTCCCATCGGCGAGGTGCTGCCGGCCAAGGGCTACGACCCCGGCCAGAACACGTTCACCGCTCCCCCGGCCGATGGCTCGGGTGTGGAGGTCGTGGTGTCGCCCACCAGCGACCGTCTGCAGTTGCTGGCCCCGTTCGCCGCCTGGGACGGCAAGGACTACCTCGGTCTGCCGGTGCTGATGAAGGCCAAGGGCAAGTGCACCACCGACCACATCTCGGCCGCCGGCAAGTGGCTGACCTACCGCGGCCACTTGGAGAACATCTCCGGCAACCTGTTCCTCGGTGCGGTCAACGCCTACACCAAGGCCGACGGCAGCGAGTACCCGGTGGGTGTCGGCAAGGATGCGCTGGGCGGCGCTGACGACACGTACCCGAACCTGGCCAAGAAGTACAGCCAGGCCGGCGTGCGTTGGGTGGCCATCGGCGACCGCAACTACGGCGAAGGTTCGTCGCGCGAGCACGCCGCCATGGAGCCCCGCTTCCGCGGCGGCGTGGTGATCATCACCCGCAGCTTCGCCCGCATCCACGAGACCAACCTGAAGAAGCAGGGCCTGGTGCCGCTGACCTTCGCCGACCCGGCCACCTACGACATGGTGGGCGAGGACGACCGCATCAACGTGCTCGACCTGCCGCCCGTGCCCGGTAAGAACGTGCGCTGCCAGATCGTGAAGCCCGACGGCACCACGGTCGACTTCGAGGCCAAGCACACCTTCAGCGACGAGCAGGTCGAGTGGTTCAAGGCCGGCTCCGCCCTCAACGTCGTGCGCCGCAAGGTGGCCGAAGGCAAGGCCTGAGGCCTTCCGAAGGCGTACGCTGCCGCCATCGACTTCGAGCGATTCTCGCGGTGGCGGACGCAATCCGACAAGGAGACGCTGGCCCGTCGCGCCCGCATGCTGCTCGCCGCCGTCATCGTCACCACCGGCGCCGCCTTTGGGATGGTTGCGGTGCTCGTGAGCGCGGCGGTGCACGGCCCTGAGCACGTGCGCGTCACCGCCTCCGCCTACCTGGCTGCGGCGGTCGGCGCTGCGCTGTTCGGTGGCTACGTGCTGGTCGGGGGCTTCGCCCACCCGCGCTCGTGGCAGGCTCGGCGTCTGGCGCGCCGCGCCCAGGGTGCCCCGCAGCGCGTCTCGGAACATGCCGACGCTCTCGCCCTTGCGGTGGGTCTCGAGCGACCCCAAGTGTTGGTGATCCCGGGCAAGTCGGTCAACGCGGCGACCTTCGGCCATGGGCGAGTCGCTCACGTGGTGCTCACCGAGAACGCCAGCCGGCTGCACAACGACCGCCTCGACGCGATCCTGGCGTACTGCATGGTGCAACTGGCAGATCGGCACTTGCACAGCGTGCGCGACTCGCTGACCGCCGTCGCGCTGTACGCCAACCTGACCAAGATGATGTGGGCCATGGTGTTCGTGGGCTACGTCGCCGGTGAGCTGGCGAGCGGCGAAGGACCTTGGGTGGAAATCACAGCCATCGGAGCGCTCGGCATCCTCGTCGCGGTCTCGTGCGGAGCGCTGGCCATTGTCGCCGCCCTCGGGCTCGCTCACGCCGCTGACAGCCTGGCCGACAGCGATGCCATCGCCGTCACGATGCGACCCGACGCGTACGCCCACCTGCTGGTCGCCATGGCCAAGGACTCGCACGAGACCGACTCCGATCTGTCGCCGCTGCTGTGGATGGAGCGGGACACGGTTCGCAGAGACCTGGCCACGATCATCAGTTGCTTCCGCGGCCAGCACGAGATCGAGACACGTGCGCGCAGGATCTGCGCGATCGCCGGCGACGACGCACCCGATGGGTGGCGCAGCTACGGCTGAGTTCAGCGGGTGACGGTCGGTTGAGATCGGCCGTGTCGGGCAGTTCGGCCCTGTGCGCTGCACGTTCGACAGGGTGACGATCGCGGCATGCGGAAACTCATCACAGCTCTGGGCGGAGCGACAGCGTTGCTGTTGGCAGGCTGCAGTTCTTCCCACTCCACCAGCGGGGGCGCCACCACCATCGCCGCGTCCACCACCATCGCGGCAACCACCACCGACGCCGCCACGACAACGGCAACCCCGACCACGGTGGCACCTCCTGCAACTCCAGCCGGCGCTGCGGTCCCGCCTGCGCCCACGATCATCACCAGCGAGGCCGGCGGTGGTTCTGGCGAGGTGCTGATCGAGTGGACCCCGGTCGCAGGGGCCGTGGGCTACTCGGTCCGCGTCGCGTCGGCAGCTGGTGGCCCGTACGCCGAGGTCGCACGGCTGAACGTGGTCAACGGAAACTTCACCGCCACCTCCAGCGTGTTGAACGTCTACTCC
>CAZREK010000344.1:0-2960 GCA_964598965.1 uncultured Bifidobacterium sp.
TGCCGACGATGTCGGTGCTGGAGCGGCCGATCACGACGTCGTAGGTCCCCGCGTCGAGCTGCCAGCCGGGGGAGCGGCGCTCCTGCGCTTCGGGTCCCATGAACATCGGGTTGGCTCGTGCGTTGACGTCGTCCCAGTCGGGCTGGCCCGGGTCGTAGTACATGAACGCGCGCTCGTCGAGTGCGATCTGTGCGGTGGTGCGCTCGCCCGGGTTGAGGTGCACCTTGGCGAACCCCTTCAGCTCCTTCGGCGGCCGCGCCAGGCGTGGGTTGCGCGGGGCGACGTACACCTGCACCACCTCGCTGCCGTGCCGCTGACCTACGTTGGCGACCGGCACCGACACCACCAGCCGCTCACCAGCCCGGAACTGAGTGCCTGACACCGTCGGCGAGCCCACCTCAAACTGCGTGTAGCTGCCACCGTGACCGAACGGGAAACGCGGCTGAATGCAACGGTGCTCGTACCCGCGGTAGCCCATGAACACGCTCTCGCCGTAGCGGAGTTGCCCGTTCTCGCCGGCGAAGTTGTCGTGCGCCGGGTTGTGCTCCAGGCGGTGGGGAATCGTGGTGGGCAAGCGGCCGCCCGGTTCGTGGCGCCCGACCAGTACATCGGCGATCGCCCCGCCGGTCTGATGCCCGCCGAACCAGCACTGCACGATGGCGGCGACGTCGTCGGCCCACGGCATCTCCAACACGCCTGCCGCGTTCAGTACCACCACGGTGCGAGGGTTCGCGGCAGCGACACGCCGGATCAACTCGTCCTGGCGGCCGGGCAGGCGCAGGTGCGGGCGGTCGCGCGCCTCGGTCTCGTGCTGGCCGGTGGTACCGACCAATAGCACCGCGACGTCGGCTGCGGCGGCAGCGGCCACTGCGCGCTCCATCAGCGCGTCCTCGTCCACCGGTGCGGCGGCGACCCGGAAGCCGGCGATGATCTTGCCGGTCGCGTCGAACTCGACAGTCACTTCGGTGGCGCGGCCGGCGACGAACTGCACCTCGGCCACGAGGTCCTTGCTGGCCAGCCCGAAGAACTCGCTGCCACCGGGCGGTGGCGGGTGCTCCACGCCGTCCAGCACCAACGTTCCGTCCACCCAGACGCGGGCGGCGCCCGACTGTGCGAGCTGCAACGACATCGGTCCGGTCTCCAACGGCACGACGGTGCCCGTCAGGCGGGCCGACCAGGTTCCACCGCCGGATGGCACCGCCTCCATCAACTTGGCTTCGCGCAACTTGCCGGTACTCACCGGTTCGCCTGCGCACCCCAGTGCCCCGTAGCGCTGCAGGTGGAACCCGTCCGGTGCACGCAGCACGCCTTGGCCGAGGATGGTCGGCGTCGGGTCGGCCGCGCCTTGCTGCACGGTGACGGTCACCCCGTCACCCAGCAGCGCGATCAGCTCGTCGGCCGGCTGCAACACCGGGTGGCTGTTCAGCTGTGCCGAGCCGCCCCCGGTGGTGGTTGCCGCATAACCGCGTGGCCCGATGATCGCGACAGACCCCAAGGCGGCGGGGTCCAGCGGCAGTACCCCGTTGTTGGTCAGCAGCACGCTGGCTGCGGCTCCCGCGGCGCGCAACAGCGCATCCGTGGCGTCGTCCTGCGGCAGGGGAGCGATCGGGTCTGCTGGGCCGCCCAGCACACCCAGCTGAGCGTAGACGTGCAGTTGGCGACGCAGAGCCGCGTCGAGGTCGGCCTCGGGCACCTTGCCGTCCAGCACCGCCTGCGCCAGCTTCGGGCCAAGCGCGCGACCAGGCCCAGGCATCTCCAGGTCCAGACCCGCGGCCAATGACCGTTCGCGGTCGGTGGTGGCGAACCAGTCGGTCATCACCAACCCGGTGAAGCCCCACTCGTCGCGCAACAGGTCCGTCAGGTAGCGGCGCTGCATGTTCAACCAGTCGCCGTTCATCCGGTTGTAGGACGTCATCACGCCCAGCACGCCGGCGTCCTTCACCGCCATCTCGAACGGCAGCAGGTACAGCTCGCGCAGGGCTCTTTCGTCGATGCGCGAGTCGATCGTGTTGCGTTCGAACTCGGCCTCGTTGCCCACGAAGTGCTTGATCGTGGCGAACACTCCGTGCGACTGGGCGCCGCGGATGAAGGCAGCTGCGAGCCGGCCGGTCAGCAGCGGGTCCTCCGAATAGCACTCGAAGTTGCGTCCGGCCAGTGGCGAGCGATGCAGGTTGACCGTCGGCGCCAGCAGGCCGCGGCACCCCTGGCCGCGCACGTCGCGCCCGACGACCTCTCCGATGCGCTCCACCAGTTCGGGGTCCCAGGTGGCGCCCAATGCCGTCCCGCACGGAATGCAGTTGGACGGCGCATCGTCGCCGCCGGGCAAGCCGATACCGCGGGCACCCGACGGGCCGTCGGTGACGCGGATCTTGGGGATGCCGGCGTGTTCCAGCGCCCGCAAGGTGAACAGGTCTTCGCCCGCGGTCAGCGAGCACTTCTCCTCCAACGTGAGCGAATCGATCAGAGCGTCGACATCGATGGACATGGGTTCTCCTCGTTGGTCAGCAATCGCTGATCGTCGGGTCGGACAGGATCGCCAGCGAGCAGAAGGTGCGTTCGGACACTTTCCATCGCCCGTCGCTCCACACGGCGTACCCGGTGTTGTCGGGCACCGTCAGGACCCCGTCGAACAGGAGATCCCAGTGGGTCTCGATGCACGGGTCGGTGACCCCTGCCGTGGCGCACGCGTCATCGTCGAGGTAGGCGGCACTGGTCACCACGACCTGCAGGTCGGCAGCGCGCGGATTGGAGCGAAACGCCTGGAGCGTCGCCGCGTGATCGTCCGCGTGCTCGACGAACTCGGAGTTGTACGCCCCGTTCGCATACACCTGTGCGTACGACGCTGCCACCATCGTCAACAGCTCGTCAGCGGCCAGCGTGGGGCCGGGGCCGACAGTGGTGGTCGGGGCGGTGGTGGCGGCCGATGTGCTCGTCACCGCAGCGCTGGTGGTCGGCGGTTG
>CAZREK010000345.1:0-2945 GCA_964598965.1 uncultured Bifidobacterium sp.
TCGAGCGGACCTGCCCGGCTGGCACCTGCCCTGGCCGGTGTACGTGCTGTTCGCCGGACTCATCATCTGGAGCACCAGCAACGCGGTCAACGTCACCGACGGCCTCGACGGTCTGGCGGGTGGCTCGGCGATGATGGGCTTCTTCGCGTTCGCGATCATTGCCTACTGGGCGTTCCGCAACCCGGGCGTCTACGGCGCAGTGGTCAACCCGCTCGACCTGGCTGTCTTCGCAGCCGCGTTCGGCGGAGCATGCGCGGGGTTCCTCTGGTACAACGCGGCACCGGCGCGCGTGTTCATGGGCGACGTGGGCGCGCTCGGTATCGGCGCGGCGCTGGCACTGCTGTCGCTGACCACCGACACTCAGCTGTTGCTGGTCCTGATCTGCGGCATCAACGTCATCGAAGCGGGCTCGGTCGCGGTGCAGATGGGCGTGTTCAAGGCATCCGGTCGCAAGAAGCGACTGTTTCGCATGTCGCCGATCCATCACCATTTCGAGCTGATCGGCTGGCCGGAGACGACGGTCATCATCCGTTTCTGGATCATCTCGGGCATCTGCGTGGCGGCCGCGCTCGGCATCTTCATCGGCGACTTCACTCACCTCACGGACAACCTGTGACGGTGACCCCATGACGCGCACCGCCCTCGTCTACGGAGTCGCCCTCGCCGGCGATGCCTTGGCGCACGGTCTGGTGCGGCATGGGTGGACGGTGACTGCTGCCGACGATGCGCCCACCGCCGAGAAGCGAGAACTCGCGGCTGCCTTCGGTGCGCAGCTGGTGGAAGCTCCCGACGCGCTCACCATCACTCGGCTGGTCGCCGAGTGCGAGATGCTGTGCCCTGCGCCCGGCGTCCCCGAGCACCACTCGGTGATCGCAGCAGCGGTGGAGGCGGGCGTGGCGATCCGTACCGAGATCGACCTTGCCTACGAGTGGGAGCAGACGCGCGCTGGTGGACCGCGTCCGATGCTGGCGGTCACCGGCACCGACGGCAAGACCACCACCACCTTCATGGCCGCCCACATGCTCGCTACGGCGGGCCACAACCCCGCGGCTGTGGGCAACACGGAAGTTCCCTTGGTTGCAGCGCTGGACACCGACGCAGACGTGTTCGTCGTGGAGTGCAGCAGTTTCCGCCTCAACTGGCTGGAGCACTTCCGCGCGGAAGCATCGGTGTGGCTGAACCTGGCACCCGATCATCAGAACTGGCACGCCAGCCTCGCCGCCTACGAGGCGTCGAAGGCGCGTATGTGGTCGAACCTGCGCCCCACCGATGTCGCCGTCGGCAACGCCGACGACGAGGTCGTGCTGCGCGCCCTTCGCGCGCTGCCCGGCCCGACGCGCACCTTCGGCCGGGCGACCGGCGACTATCGCGTAAACGATGGGTGGCTGGTGGGCCCCAGCGGCCGGATCATCGAGGTCGCGGCCATGAGCCGCTCGTTGCCACACGACCTCACCAATGCGCTGGCGGCTGCAGCGATCGTGCTCGAGGCCCGACTGGCATCGACCGCCGACGTCGCGCGAGCGCTCGCCACGTTCCAGCACCCACCTCACCGCATCGAGCCCCTCGGGGAGATCGCTGGTGTGCGCTGGTTCAACGACTCGAAGGCGACATCACCGCACGCGGCGCTCACTGCGATCCAAGGGTTCGAGCGCATCGTGTTGCTCGCCGGCGGCCGCAACAAGGGCCTCGACCTCGCGTCGCTCGCCACCGAACACGATCGCATCAAGGCTGTCGTCGCGCTCGGCGACGCCGCCGAGGAGATCGTCGCGGCGTTCAGCGCCCATTGTCCCGTCGAGGTCGCCACCGACATGGCGGATGCCGTGCGGCGAGCTGCTGCGCTCGCGACGCCCGGCGACGTCGTGCTGCTGTCCCCGGCATGCGCCAGCTTCGACTGGTATCCGGGCGGCGGATACCCGGCGCGCGGCGAGGACTTCCGCCGCAACGTCGCCGCACTTCGCGAAAGGGTTGGTGCTTCATGAGCAACACCGCGCTCCTGTCCGACCGTCGCCGCGCCGCGCTCGCACGAGCGGAGGCGATGCGCCGCCATCCCACCCGGCGCGGTGAGGTGAAGGTCAACACTCCGCCGCCGACGGCGTTCTACCTGATGGCCGTGGTCATCGCGATGTTCACGATGCTGGGCTTGGTGATGGTGCTGTCGGCGACATCGATCAGCCAGTTCCACCAGGGCAACTCGCCGTGGCGCCTGTTCAACCGCCAGTTGGTGTGGGCTTCGCTCGGCGTCGTCGGGCTGTGGTTCGCGATGCGGATGAACACGCGCACCTGGCGCCGGCTCGTCTATCCGGCCTTCGTGATCTCCTGCGGCACGATGGTGCTGCCCTTCGTGCCCGGTCTCGGCGACCGCGTGAACGACGCCAGCTCGTGGGTGTCGGTCGGGCCCATCAACTTCCAGCCCAGCGAGTTCCTCAAGCTGGCGATGCTGGTGACCATCGCTCACCTGTTGACGCAGCGGCGCGACCAGATGACGTCGCCCACTCGGACGCTCGTCCCGGCGCTCGCAATCGCGGCCCTCGCCAGCGGTCTGTGCTTGGTGCAGGGCGACCTCGGGTCGGCGATCGTGATGGCAGCGATCGCGTTCGCGGTGGTGTTCATCGCCGGTGCGCCACTGACGCTGGTGACGCTCTCCGGCGCTGCCGCTGGTGGCGCCGCGTGGATGTTCGTGATGTCCAGCCCTCGCCGTCAGGCGCGTTTCACGGCGTTCATGGACATCGCCGCGCACAAGGACCATCTCAGCTACCAGACCTACCAGGCGATGATCGCGATGGCGCAAGGTGGCCTCACTGGTTCGGGTGTCGGCCGTGGCAGCAACAAGCTGGGCGAGTTCCTGCCGCTCGCACACTCCGACTTCATCTTCGCGGTGATCGCCGAGGAACTGGGCATGATCGGCGTCGTCGCGGTCCTCGGTGGCTTCCTGCTGTTGGCCTATG
>CAZREK010000346.1:0-2937 GCA_964598965.1 uncultured Bifidobacterium sp.
CGTCGCGCGGCGAGCAAGTCACGCTCGCGCCCGCCGACGCCGCCGCCCGCATCGTCACCGCCCTGCGCGACTGGGGCTACCTGCCCTGACCGACGGGCCGGTCCGTGCCACCCCAGGTTGACGCGATATATCACCACGACCTGGGGCGACGCGAGGAAAGCGCGTCAAGTTGGCGGGCTCGCGGAGGGATTGGGTCGCGACGTCGGTGCCTGCCGCCGTGCTCGCGGTAGACCTCCTCCAACCTCACAACTCTGACCTGACGTTCATCCCGCCCAGATCGTTCCACGCGATCCCCACCCCAACTTGACGCGCTTGCGTCGCGTCAGCCCAGGTCCGGGTGATATATCGCGTCAACCTGGCAGGGCGGGCCAGGGTTGGCGGTCAACCTGGCGGTTAGTCGGCGATGTACAACGCGGGTTCGGCGGGCGGGTCGGGGTGGGTGGCGTGCTCGGCGACCTCCACCGCGTGGCTGGGCAGCCACTTCAGCGCGCACAGCGAACCCAGCAGCACCACCCCGGACGACACCCAGCAGCCCGCACGAAAGCCGTCCATGAACGACACGTTCACCGCGTGTTGCACGAAGTCGCCCGCCGAGGGTCCGAACTGCTCACCCGCGACGCGCGCCACCTCCGCGCCCGCACCCACGGACTCCTTGGCGATCGCGACAGCGTCCGCCGGTACCGGCGACGGGGTCAGCAGGTCACCCAGCTTGGACGCATAGAGCGAGGCGAACAACGAACCCACCACTGCGACACCCAAGGTGCCACCCAACTCACGCGTCGTGTCGTTCACCGCGGAACCGACGCCGGCCTTCTCCGGCGGCAGCGAGCCCATGATCGCCTCGGTGGCAGGCGCGTTGACCAGGCCGAGCCCGCCACCCATGAAGAACATCTGGCCGACGATCATCCAGTACGACGAGTCGATCGCGACGTTCGCCGCCCACGCGAACCCCACCGACATGGAGAACAGCCCGACAGCCACCACCCGCTTGGTGCCGAAGCGGTGGCCAACTTCGCCGACACCGGTGCGGCGGCGCCGGTGAACATCGCGAACGGCACCGTACGCACACCTGCCTCCAGCGTGTTGTACCCGCGCACGAACTGGAAGTACTGGGTGACCATGAAGATGAACCCGAACAGGGCGAAGAAGGCGAACATCACCGACAGCGACCCGGCGGTGAACCGCATGTTGGTGAACACCCCGACGTCCAGCATCGGGTGCGGGTTGCGCCGCTGCCACCACACGAACGCGGCCAGCAGCCCCGCGGCAAGTGCAAACGCAATGAACGAGGTCCACGAGAGCCAGCCGTGCTTGGGCCCCTCGATGACCGCCCACACCAGCACGGTGACACCGGCGATCGACAGCAGCACACCCAGAGGGTCGAACTTGTGCAGCGTGGTGTCGCGCGAGGACGGCACCACCCAGGCCACCAGCACCAGCGCGACGGCGACGACCGGCACGTTGAACAGGAAGATCGAGCCCCATGCGAAGTGGCGCAGCAACAGGCCGCCCATCACCGGACCGGTGGCGACGGCGAGGCCGCTGGTGGCCGCCCAGATGGAGATCGCCACCGCGCGCTTCTTCGGCTCGGTGAACACGTTGACCAGCGTCGCCAATGTGGCCGGGAAGATCATCGCTCCGCCGATGCCCATCACCGCACGCCAGGTGATCAGCCCGACGGCAGAGTCGGCCATCGCCGCGAACACGGATGTGATGGCGAACACCACCAAGCCTGCCTGCAGCACCGCCTTGCGCCCGTAGCGGTCGCCGACACTGCCCATCGCCATCAGCAACCCGGCGAACACCAGCACGTAGGCGTCGACGATCCATTGCAGTTCGCTGGTGGTGGCACCCAGTTCGCGCACCAGTGTGGGCAAGGCCACGTTCACGATGGTGCCGTCGACCACGATGATGTAGACGCTCATGCACAGCACGGCGAGGATCAGCCCGTTGGAGTGCCGGCGCTCGGGGGTGTCGGTGGGGATGGTGGAGGGGTTCATCTCGTTCCTCTATAACAGCGTTATGGTGAACCATATGCCAGATCTCACCGAAACGGCGAGATGACGTCGGGCACACCACCCACGAGTAGCGTGCACCGCGTGAGCCGCGGCGCCGCCATCACCCTCGACGAGGTCGGCACCGGTCTTGTCGACGCGGCCCGCACCGTGCTCGAGCGCGACGGTGCCGCCGGATTCACTGTGCGCGCCATCGCCGCGGCTGCAGGCACCAGCACGATGGCCGTGTACACGCGCTTCGGCGGCAAGGACGGGGTGGTCGAGCAGTTGTGGACGCAGGGGTTCGACCTGCTCGCAGAGGCAATGAACGAAGCAGGCACCACCGACGACCCGCTCGCCGACCTGCAACGGTGCGGCCAGGCGTACCGTCGGTTCGCGCTGCAACACACCACGCTGTATCGCGTGATGTTCTCCGATGCGGTCCCCGACTACGTGCCCAGCGAACCGGCGCGCCTGCACGCGCTGGGCACGCTCGAGGCACTGGCGGCCAAGCTCGACAGGGCGATGCAAGCCGGGCAGCTGCGCCCCATCGACCCGCTGCGCGCAGCGGCGATGGTGTGGTCCACCTGCCATGGCGTGATGAGCCTGGAGCTGGCGCACAAGGACCCCATCGACTGGACCGGCGTGTTCGAGGATGCCGTCGCCAACCTGGTGCGCGGGATGATGGCATGACCACCACCGCGGGCCAACGCGTCGTGGCCGTGGTGCTGCCGCTGATCGCCCTCGCAGGCGGCTTCTTCATCGCTCGCGAGGTGCTGGGTCAGCAGTCCCCCGACGGCGCTGACTCGGCGCCGGCCACCGCCACCAGCTCGCCGTTCGCCACCGAGTCGACCGCTGTGGCCAGCATCGCCTCCACCACCACGTCGTCCACATCCACCACCACGACCATCGCCTCACTGGTCGACCCGGCTTCGTTCGGTCA
>CAZREK010000347.1:0-2899 GCA_964598965.1 uncultured Bifidobacterium sp.
ATCATGTCGATGGCGACGCGGGCTTCGCCGCCGTAGCCTTTGCCGGCGGGCACGGGTGCGATGTCGAGGATGACGCGGTTGTTGCGGATGGTGTCCGGGCGGGTGGCGAGCATGGCGAACTTGATGCCGTAGCGGAACTCGCTGTCCTCCTCGCCGTTTTGCACTTCGATGCCGGCGTGGATGCGGCGTCCGCCCTGTTCGGCCCACCGGTCGGCGGTGGCCTTACGCACTGGTGCGGCCACCACAGTGCCATCGCCCACGACGAATTGCCCACGGGCGGGGGTGGTGTGCGAGACAGGCGCGGTGTGGGCCAGGCACCCGAGTTCAGTGGCCAGCCGGCGGGCGAGCGGCCGAAACGCGTTGAGCAGCTCGTTGGCGTGGTCGTCGAGCAACCGTTGGGCGTAGTTGTGGTGCCAGCGCTGCGGTGGACGTCGGGGTGGTCTTGGTGCGCTGTGGGTTGCGGCGTGGTGGCGGATGGTGCGCCAGTAGGCGGGGTGGGCCATGGCGCGGGCGGCCTTGCTGTGTGAGCCGAGCACCCCGGCTAGCGCCTTGTGCAGCACGTGCACCCACGGCGGGTAGTGCGGGCGTCGGCCCGGAGTTCCCGCCTCGTGGACGGGAAGGATCGCGGCGAGTTGATAGATGACCTCGTGGGAGGCGACGGCTTCGATGGTGTCGATCTCGAGCAGTGTGAGGTCCACGGGGGTTTCGAGCTTGTGCAGCCGGCGCTGCTCGATGCGCTCGGCCCCATAAGCCGGCGTCGGCGCGGCGCTGCCGTGTTTCATGGTGCGCCGCCCGGGTCGTGCCAGGTGTAGCCGATGAGGGCGGCGGTGGTGTCCAGCGAGGGTGAGCCGATGAGGTGGGCGGCGTCTTCGATGCGGCCGGTGCGGTCGAATTCGCGGCGTGCGGCGTAGGCGGTCAGCGAGGTGGGGCGTATCCCGTTGTCGTCGGATAGTCCGGCGCGGGTGAGGATGTCGCGCACGGTGACGCACACGCGGGCTTGTTTGTGGGCGTTGCTGCCGTGTGCGCCGGTGCACAGCATTGGCGGGTGAGCGCCGCCAGGGAGTGGGTCGGTGAGGTGGGCGGCGCGTTCGGTGAGCACCCGCACCGACCAGCTGTCGAGCCGCAGTATCCGGGGGCGATGCTTGCTCGACCCGTGCGCCCACACCGTCGCGGCCTGCGGGTCGATGTCGGCGGCGCTGATGTGGCCCAGCTCGGCGGTGTGCGCGCCCGCGAGCAGCAGCGCGGCGGTGGCGGCGTGCCGGGTTGGGGTGGCGTGTTCGGAGAACAGCCGCACGAGTGCGGCTTCGTCATCAGACAGGGGTCGCTGCGCTGACGATGTGCGGGCGGGGACGTCGATGTCGGTGGTGGGGTCATCGAGGGTGAGCTGCAGCCGGCGGGCGGTGCGGTAGAACGCGCGCAGCGCGGCGCGTCGGTTGTGCATGGTCGCCACCGCCGCCTGCGACACGATGCCGTGTCGGGTGCGGCCTTTGGCGGCAACGAATTTCGCGACCAGCCCTGGATCGACGTCGGCCAGGGTACTGACGTCGTGCGCGGCGGCGTAGCGGGCGAACCGCCGGATCAGCAACCCGAACTTGTCGAGGGTCTGTGCTGCCAGCACTCCGTCGCCGATCCAGGCGCCGGTCACGGCCGCCACCGCGGCGCTCAAGCTGTCGTCAGCCATGGCCGGCCCCCAGCCCAGCGGCAACAGCAACTGCCCGCCGGCGGTTACCATGATTTGGCGCCTTTGATAGTCGGTTGTTCATGCCGCCCCTCTCCGTATCGGTGCATGTATGCACCACTTGACCAGAGGGGTCTGACAGGTTGCCCATCCGCGGCGGGGCTGCGGGATAGGGTGGGCCTATGCCGCGCAGCAACGGCGACAAGCCGCCGATCAGCTACGTGCTCCGTGGTAGTTGGCCGACCGCCGACATGACACCCGATGCCCCCCCGTCGGCGGCCGCCGCGCAACACCTGGCCCGCACGCTGAGGGCGGCGATGGCCGAGACCGCGACCGGTCAGCGGGCACTGGCCGTGGCCAGCGGGGTTGCACACACCACCATCGGACGCATCCTGGCGGGCACCGTCTTGTGCGACATCGGCTCGCTGGCTCGCCTGGAACACGCCGTGGGCCAGCGGCTGTGGCCCGAACACCCCGACGTCGCCACCCACCGGCGCTCCGACCGTAAACCGACCGCCCACCATCGCGATGCCGTCTGACACATGAGGCAGGTTACAGCAGTGTCATTTGGTTGTGCCGTAACCGAAACCGCGTGTTGCGCTTGACTCGTGTTCCACGCGCCGCAACAATGGGTCTCGCGCGCGCACGCGCGCGTCAGCGTAACCGGGGAGTGGGTGTGAGGCCATGGCCAAGACCAGCAAGTCGCTGATCGACCTGATCGAGATCGCCGCCACACGGCACGACGGGGCGTCCGGACGCCGCCTGGCCGAGCTAGCACAGCGCGCCGGCCACGATATCTCGCATGCCACGCTGAATCGGCTGCGGCAGGGCACCTACGCCACCCGCCCGTCGGATGCGTCGATTCGGGCGATCGCGTATCTGGCCGACGTGTCGGAGAACGTCGCGTTCGCAGCGGCGGGGGTGAGCGCCCCGGCTGCTGTGGTGTATCAGGCTCCGGCCGAGGCGCAGCGGATGACGACCCGACAGCGCAAGGCGCTCGACGAGCTGATCCGCGCGTTCGCCGCCGGCGACACACCGGCACCGGGCGCGGGGCTCGACTTTGGCCGGCTGCTGGCCGCGCGGGAGCGTCTCACTACCGCGTTGACCGCCGCGGGTGAGCACGTCGCGGCCGACCGGCTGGTCGAAGCGGCGCGCGAGGCGGTGGCCGGCATCGACGAGGTGATCGACGCCGTGTTCGCCGCCGCGAGCGACCAGGACCCC
>CAZREK010000348.1:0-2899 GCA_964598965.1 uncultured Bifidobacterium sp.
GATCGGTCGGATCGGGGCGCGGCTGATGCTCGAAGCGCTCGACGGCACCGGCGAAGTGCACCACCATCCCATCGAGCTGACGTTGGTGGCCCGAGCGACGACGGGCGCTCCGCCGGCCTGAGGCACTCAGCCCTGGCGGAGCGTGGTGGCATCGAGCGCGCCGGAGGAAGACACCCGCCAGACCTCACCGCTGGCCGGATACGCCCGAATCGTGGTGGATCCGGTGGTGGTGAACGCCTCGACGATCGAACCGTCGACGAAGATGCGGATCGGGTCTTCGCCGTCAGCGCTCCACACCGGTCTGACCGTGCCGGTTGCCGCTTCCACCAGCTCCAGCCGGACACACAGAGCCAGAATGTTAGCTGATGCGACGATGTGACGACGTGGTGACGGGCCAACTCGACCGGATGAGGCCGACGTGCGGCTGCAGCTGAACAAGCCCGCCGAGCACACGGCCGTGGTCGCCTGGCCGCTGGCGACCCCCTTGAAGGACTGGACGATCGAGGGGATGCAGCGGGTTTCAGGGCTGCATCGGCACGTGGTGCGCATGGTGGAGGGCCGCGACACGTCCTACGTGGTGAAGGAGCTGCCGGACCACCTCGCCGAACGGGAATGGCGTTTGCTGCGCGAACTGGCCGACGCCGGCTTGCCGACGGCCGAGGTGGTCGGCGTGGTGACCGACCGGGCCGACGGGGCAGACGGGCTGCTCATCACCCGCCACCTGGACTACTCGCTGCCATATCGCGTGCTGCTGTCCGGTCGAGGGCTGCAGATCCCGTACCTCGGCGCCCGGATGCTCGACGCCTTGGCCGGTCTGCTCGTACGCCTTCACCTCGGCGGGTTCTTCTGGGGCGACTGCTCGCTCAGCAACACGCTGTTCCGTCGCGACGCCGGCGCGTTGTCGGCCTACATCATCGACGTGGAGACGGGCGAGCGGCACCTGGCACTCAGCGACGGGCAGCGGGCGCTCGACCTCGAGATCGCGATCGAGAACCTGGCGGGCGGCCTGCTGGACCTGCAAGCCGGCGGGCAGTTGGCCGAAGGCATCGACCCGATGGAGACCGCGCTGGCCATCGAAGCGACGTACGGGCAGCTGTGGACGGAGCTGACCGCCGTCGACGAATTCAATGCTGACGAGACGTATCGGGTGGACCAGCGGCTGCGCCGGCTGCACGCCCTCGGGTTCGAGGCCACCGAACTGGAGCTGTTCAGCACAGGTGGCGGTGACCGTCTGCGGCTGGTGCCCTGCGTGGTGGAACACGGCTACCACGCGCAACGCCTGCAGTCGCTGACGGGGCTGGACGCAGGGGAGAACCAAGCACGCCGCCTGCTGAACGACATGCGTCGCCACGGTGCGCGGATGGAGAAGAAGGCCGGTCGCAAGCTGCCGGATGCGGTCGTGGCCGCGCGCTGGCTGAGCGATCGCTTCGAGGCGGCCATCGCGGCGATCCCCACCGAGTTGGTCGGCAAGCTGGAACCGGCGGAGTTGTACCACCAGATGCTGGAGCACCGCTGGTACCTCAGCGAACGGGAGGGCCACGACGTCGGCTTCGACGAGGCCGTGCGCCGTTACGTGGACGAGGTGTTGGCCACAGCGCCCGCGGAGCAGATCATCCTTCCCAACGACACCGGGACAGTGCCGATCGTCCCCTGAACGGTCGCGGCGGCGGGCATCCGCCACCCCTCGCCGCCCAGTCGCTACGCTCGTACGCGTGTTCGCTCCTGACGTCGCAGGTCAACCAGCACGCGAGGGCATGGTCGTGTTGGGCATCGACCCCGGGCTCACCCGGTGCGGTTACGCGGTGCTGCGGTCAGTGGGCCACGAGACGCGGCCGCTCGCTTTGGGCGTCATCCGCACGCCGGCCTCCGATGCCTTGCCGCAGCGGTTGGCCGAGTTGCAGCGCGAACTCCAGTCGCTGCTGCGCGAGTTCCGCCCGCACGGCGTTGCAGTGGAGCAGGTGTTCTTCCAGACCAACGTGCGCACGGCGATGAGCGTCGGCCAGGCCAGTGGCCTCGCGCTGGCCGAGGCGGCGGCGTTCGGGTGCGACGTCGTGCAGTTCACGCCCAACCAGGTGAAGGACTCCGTCGCCGGTTGGGGTGGGGCGGACAAGACGCAGGTGCAGAAGATGGTGCAGGCCCGGCTGGGTTTGTCCACTCCGCCGAAGCCGGCCGACGCCGCCGACGCCGCGGCGCTGGCCCTTGCGTACTTGGCCGCAGCCCCCATGCGCCGACGGCTGGCGGCGGTGGCCCGATGATCGGCTCGCTGCGCGGCACCGTGCTGGAGCGCACGGAGGACGGCACCGCGCTGGTGGAGGTCAGCGGTGTCGGCTACTACGTGTCGGTCACGCCGCGCACGCTGGCGGAGCTGGAGCCTGGCGCCAACGTGTTCCTGCACGTGCACCATCACATTCGCGAAGACGCGCAGATGTTGTTCGGGTTCCTGCACCGCGACGAACGCACCACGTTCCAGGTGCTGATCGCCACGCACGGCATCGGCCCTGCGCTCGCGCTCGCCATCCTTGGCACGCACACCCCGTCGGCGCTGGTCGACATCATCGCCGGCAACGACCTCGGCGCTCTGACGTTGGTGCCCGGCGTGGGCAAGAAGACCGCCGAGCGTCTGCTCATCGAACTGCGCAACAAGCTCAGCTTGCCGATGCTCGACCGCGTGGCACCCGGCACGCCAGGTTCCAAGGGCTCGGTGGTGGGCGATGTCCGCGAGGCGCTGGCCGGCCTCGGGTACGGTCCGGAGGAGATTCGTGAGGCGTTGCGCGAGGTGCCCAGCGACGGCGATGCCGCCACCGTCCTGCGCGACGCACTGAAGTTGTTGGGAGCCAAGCGTGCGTGACGAATTCCTCGACCCCGCACCCGTCGGCAGCCAGGAGGAGATCGACGAGGT
>CAZREK010000349.1:0-2890 GCA_964598965.1 uncultured Bifidobacterium sp.
GGCACGGTGACGGCGGAGAGATCGGTGCACAGGACCCCGTCGACCATCTCGATCAGCGCTCTGATCGGCAGTCGCGTGTACCCGGCCTCGCCGTCCGCGAGCGGCGGGCCGTCGATCCAGTCGTGCCCGCGCGACCGGCGCCACTCCAGACCGTCCAGCGCATCGGGGTCCGCGGCCGGCGGGTTGATCGCGACGACACCGGCGAGGCCACCGGCGGCAGCCAATGCGAGCGCGGCGCCCATCGACTGGCCGACCACCACGTCGGCCCCGATGTCGGCGACAGCGCTCTGTACGGCCGCCACCCACTGCGCCCACGTGCAGTCGACCAGATCGTCGGGCGCGGTGCCGTGCCCGGGCAACGTGGGCGTGACGACGGTGTGTCCCAACGCACGCAGGTCGTCGGCCAGCGGCGACATCGTCGCCCCCGTGCCACCGAGGCCGTGCAGCAACACCAAGCGAGCCATGGCCGAGCCGTTGTCGCTCAGCCGAGCGCAGCGCGCAGATCGGCCAGCAGATCGGCAGGGTCTTCCAGCCCTACGGAGATGCGCAGCAGGCCGGGGGTGACACCCTGTTCGGCCGCTTCCGCGTCGGTGAGGCTGGCGTGGGTGGTGGAGCGCGGATGGCAGACCAGCGTCTCCGGCCCGCCCAGCGAGGTGGCGCAGCGCACCAGCTGCACGCTCGCCAACAAGCGCTCGGCGGCCTCGCGGCCACCGGCGAGATCGACCGCCAGCACCGTGCCGAAGTGGCCCATCTGCTTGGCGGCAAGGGCGTGCTGAGGGTGCGATTGAAGCCCGGGGTAGTGCACCGCCGCGACTGCGGGGTGTTGCTGTAGCTGCTGCGCCAGGTGTAACGCGGAAGCCGACTGGTGGCTCGTACGCACTGACAAGGTGCGCAGGCCGCGCAGCGCGTTGAGTGCGTCGAACGGTGAGGGGGTGGAGCCGTGCAGCACCGAGTACGCCCAGATGGAGTCGATGAGATCGCGTTCGCCGCTGACCACGCCGAGCGTGGCGTCGTTGTGACCGGCGATGCCCTTGGTGGCCGAGTGCAGCGAAAGGTGCACGCCGTGGCGCAGCGGCTGCTGGCCGAGTGGGGTGGCGAACGTGGAATCCACCACGGTGATCGGGCCGCGCAGGCCACCGATCTCGTCGAGGTCGACGATCTCCAGCAGCGGGTTGGACGGCGTCTCGGCGATGGCCAGCATCGTGCGCCCGGGCCGCAGCGCAGCGGCGAACGCACCGGGCTGGGTGCCGTCGACGAAGGTGACTTCGATGCCGAAGCGCGCGCACGGGCCTTGGAGGAACGCGAGCGTGGCGGAGTACAGCTGACGCTGGGCGACGATGTGGTCGCCCGCGCTGCACAGGGCCAGCACCACCGTGCTGATGGCGCCCATGCCGCTGGCAAAGGCAAGCGCGGACTCTGCACCCTCCAGCTGCGCGACCGCGTCCTCGAACGAGGACACGGTGGGGTTCGCGTAGCGGCCGTAGAACTCGCCCGAGCGCACGCCGGTGGCCCGCTTGCGCGCGTCGGTCATGTCGGCCGATTGCCAGACGCTGCTGGCCCACAGCGCAGGGGCCAGCGAGCGGCCGCTGTGACCGCGCCCGGCGGTGATGGCACGGGTGGCGGGCTGCAACGCCCCGGCGTCGTTGTCGCTCGGCATCCTGACAAGGCTAGGCCACCGCTCTACCATGCGCCCATGAGTTACGACCTCGGAGCTTCGTACCGTGCCGCCCGCGAGCGCCTCAGCGCACTGCTCGCCGATGGGTCGCACGCCGCCACCATCGTCCCCGCCACCCCCGTGTGGACCGTCCACGACGTGCTGTCGCACCTGTCCGGTGTGTCGGTCGATGCCGCCACCGGCAACATGGCCGGCGCACCCGGTGACGCCTGGACCGACGCTCAGGTGCAGCGCGGGAAGTCCGCCACCGCTGCAGCGCTGATCGCTCAGTGGGCCGAGCATGGTCCCGTGATGGAGGGTCTGCTGTCGTCGCCACAGGGGGCGATGGCATCGGCCGCGGTGATGGACGTGCACTGCCACGAGTGCGACGTGCTGCACGCTCTCGGCCGCGACAACACGCCGCCGGCGGAGTTCCTGGCGTGGGCCGGTGGGGCGATGCGCGACCGGTTCGTCGCGCAGGTGGCCGAAGCCGGTCTCGCGCCGGTGGAAGTGACGATCGACGACTTCGAGTGGTTCCGGGCTCGCCTCGGCCGCCGAACCGAGGCCGAGGTGCGTTCTTATGCATGGTCGGCGGACCCGACGCCGTACCTCGACCTGTTCTTCATCTTCGGCCGCGCGGCCACGCCACTCGGCGAACGGTGATGATCGGGCGGCTCGGCGAGATCGTCATCGACTGCCACGACCCGGTCTCACTCGCCCAGTTCTGGCAGAAGCTGCTCGGTGGCTATGTCGTGCGCCAGAGCCACGAATGGGTGTCGCTCGAGCCGCCGGCCGGCCTGACCGTCGCCTTCCAACTGGTGCCGGAGGACAAAGTGGCGAAGAACCGGGTGCACCTCGACGTCGACGTGCACGACCTCGCCGACGCCACCGCGGCGGCTGAGGCTGCCGGTGCCACGCGGGTGGGTGAAGTGGTGTACGACGAGCTTGGTGGGTTCCAGGTGATGGCCGACCCGGAGGGCAACGAGTTCTGCCTGGTACACGGGCCGACCGCGATCACCGCCTAGGCATGTCGCCTGCGGCGGCCGACCTCGGTACTGTCGGATCCATGAGCACTCCCATCCGCCGCATCGCTCTTTCCACCGGTGGCGGTGATGCCCCCGGTCTCAACGCCGTCATCCGTGCCGCCACGTTGGCTGCGGTCAACCGTGGGTGGGAGGTCGTGGGCATTCGCGACGGGTTCAACGGGCTGATGGCGCCGGAGGAATACCCGCAGGG
>CAZREK010000350.1:0-2885 GCA_964598965.1 uncultured Bifidobacterium sp.
AGACCACCTCCGGGGACCACTTCAAGATCATGGCCGTGGGTGGCCGGGTGATGGCCAAGGCGATGGGCGACGGTTACGAGCAGGGCATGATGGCCGTCGCCGAGTGGCTGGCGGCCGCTCGCCCGGCCGGCTGAGAATTTCGTCGAGGTCGGGAACTTTTCGCACGGCACGGGCGACTTGCTGTCTAACGGTGCACTTGACCGGTCACCGTTGCTCGGTAAACAGCCGCCGGTGGGTTCCACTCTTTGCTCACGAACACACACGGAACCCGCCGGCTGGCTGTTCATCGCAGGGCCGCAGCCCGTGTCCGATGTGACGCGCGGCACGCCCTAGTCTGAGCGCCATGAAGGAACTGATCTACCACCGCATGTTGTTGCCGGCCGTGGACCGCCACGCGGACAAGCCCTGCGCCACCAACACGTCCACCGGGGTGACCTTCACCTTCGCTCAGCACCTGGAGTGCGTCGGCCGGTTGATCGGTGGTCTGCAGGGGCTGGGGGTTGGCCGTGGTGACCGGTTCGCGGTGATGACGCTGAACTCGCCCGAGTACCTGCAGATGTACCACGCAGCCTTCCTGGGCGGTGGTGTAGTGAACCCGCTGAACCTGCGGTTCGCTCCCAAGGAACTGGCCTACGTGCTGAAGGACTCGGGCACCAAGGTGTGTTTCGTCGATGGCTTCTTCGCGCCGCTGATCGACAAGGTGAAGGAAGAGGCCGGGCTGGAGCACGTGGTGCTGGTGGGTGGCGGCGATGTGCCGCACACCGTGAAGTACGACGACCTGTTGGGTGCGCACGACCCGGTGATCCCCGACGAGGGCGAGGAGACCGACCCGGTGGTGCTGATGTACACCGGTGGTACCACTGGCCTTCCCAAGGGTGTGCTGCTGGATCAGCGCGCCGAGATCCTGAACGCGTACCACGTGATGATGACGCTGCAGTTCGGCAAGAACGCGGTCAACCTGATGCAGACGCCGATGTTCCACGCGGCCTCGATGTTCAGCGTGCTGGGTGGCCCGGCGATGGGCGCGCACAGCGTCGTGGTGCCGTTGTTCGATCCCAAGGCGGTGATGGCGGCCGTCCGCCAGTACCAGCCCTCGATCACGGTGATGGTGCCGACGATGATCGGCATGGTGCTGGCTCACCCCGAGTTCGCTCCCGACGGTCTCGGTTCGTTCCGCGACCTGGTGTACGGCGCGTCGCCGATGCCGCAGGCGCTGCTGGAGAAGCTGCTCGCGCTGTACCCGGACATGAACATCTGGCAGGGCTACGGCATGACGGAGAGCTCCAGCGTGCTGTGCCTGCTGGGGCCGGAGGAGCACCGCGCCGGTGGCAAGTACCTGCGCTCCGCGGGCATGCCCATGCCGGGTGTGGTGCTGTCCATCCAGGACGAGGAAGGCAACCTGCTGGCGCCGGGCGAGACCGGCGAGGTGTGCGCTCGCTCGGGCAACTACATGATCGAGTATTGGAACAAGGCCGATGCGACCGCCGACGCGTTCCGCGGCGGTTGGTACCACTCGGGCGATGCCGGGTACCTCGACCAGGATGGCTACCTGTACCTGGTGGACCGCGTGAAGGACATGATCGTCACCGGTGGCGAGAACGTGTACTCCACCGAGGTGGAGAACGCGATCGCCAGTCACCCGGGCGTGTTGCAGGTGGCGGTCATCGGTATCCCCAGCGAGCAATGGGGCGAGGCCGTGCACGCGATTGTGGTACCCAAGGAGGGTGCTCAGATGACGGCCGACGACATCATCGGTCACGCCCGCGACCAGATCGCCGGCTACAAGCTGCCCAAGAGCGTCGAGTTCCGCACCGAGCCGCTGCCGCTGTCCGGGGCGATGAAAGTGCTGAAGAAGGACCTGCGTGCGCCGTACTGGGAAGGCCGCGACCGCAAGGTGAACTAGATGCAATGGCGACCGACAGCGGACGGCTGATGCGCTCCGCTCAATAGGAGACCGACCGCTTTCATGAACAACTTCGACAGCGTGACGGTGGCGTCGTGATCCGATTGAGATGTGTTCTGGCGTCCCTACTGCTGCTGGTTGTTGTCGGCTGCAGTCCGGAGGACAGTTGCCCTGCATGTTCGCGCTCGTCTGCTCTGGCCGAGGCGATGGCCGACTCCGCGGTTGTCGTCTACGCGAGGACCCTGTCAGTCACGGACGCTGGGGTCGTGATTGAGCCGTTGACGAGTCTCACCGGTGAACTTCCTGTCGACGCGGACGGCACTTTTCTGGTCCGCGGGTACGTGCCGTCGGTGGTCTCGATCGGTTGGTGGCTGTTGGACGCGGACCTGAGGCCGCTCGCCGGCACGAGGCTGCACGGTGCGGGGCGCTTCCCGCTCGGTCGCGACGACATCTCCGTGGCAGGTGCGTTGGACCGTGAGTTCGAGACCGAGGTGGCCTTGGAGGTGGCCCGTCTGCTGGACGAAGCCGACGCGATCGCCGTCCTTGAGCCCCTCGAAGCGCCCGTCGACGGGTCGATGGCGGTACGAGTGGTCATGGTGGTGGAGGGCTCTGGAGTGTCAGCTGGAGAAACGATCACGCTCAAGATGCAGCCCGGGTTCCAGGCAAACAAGCTGGAGCTCGTCAAGTCCGAATGGGCGATCACTCTCGAACCGAGTGGATGGAGCGTGGCAGAGTCTTGGCTGTACATGCCGTGGGCTTGTGGCTCGGTCGCCGACGCCATCATCAACGAGTACTTCTATTCGGTTGGCGGGCCATCAAACGACGTGACCGAGGCCAACTGCGGACACTTCGCCGCCACGATTCCTGGCTACGCGCGACGGGGATGACGACGTCGTGGTGGACGGCCACGTGCTGCATCATCGAGATGGGTCTGCCGCGGGTTTGGTTGACATCGCTTATGTGGGGCGTTGCCCTGCGGAAG
>CAZREK010000351.1:0-2853 GCA_964598965.1 uncultured Bifidobacterium sp.
CAGCGACCTCGGCATCCTCTCCACACCGGCCGAGAGCCACGATGTCGCCGCCCAGTGCGACACCACCGACGGCGTCACCTACGTTCCGGCCTTGATGGGTCTGGGCACCCCGTATTGGGACTACGGCGCACGAGGCACGATGCTGGGCCTCACCCGAGGTAGCGGGCGGCCGCAGATCGCCCGCGCCGTGCTGGAAGGTGTCGCGCAACGCGGTGCAGACCTGGTGGATGCCGCCGTCGCCAGCACCGGGCACGACGTGCCGGCCGTGCGCATCGACGGTGGCATGAGCCAGAACCCCACCTTCGTGCAAGCCGTGGCCAACGCCACCGGGCGTCCGGTGGAGATCAGCCGCCACACCGAGGCCACCACGATCGGGGCGGCGTACCTGGCCGGCCTGGCCGTCGGGGTGTGGGGTTCGCTCGACGACATCGCCGGGGCGTGGCGCCCACGGCAGGTGGTCGAGCCGACGGGCAGGCTGGATCGGGAACGCTGGGCCCAAGCCGTACAACGGTCACAGCGTTGGATACCCGACCTGTCGGCTCTGGACTTCTAGAGTTGCTCTGTTCGCCCTCGGCCGGGAAAGCTATGGGCGATCGTGTCGAAAGGATGATCCCGAGTGGAATTCGAACAGACCGTGGGGCGACGCAGCGTGATCGCCGTCGGTGTCGGCGGCGCAGCCGTCTCGCTGCTGCCCTTCCTCGCTGACAAGGTGGCCGCGAAGTCGTCGGCCACCCCGCCGCAGCGACCCACCACCGATGACGTCGCGATCCTCGGCGCGCTGCAGCAGATCGAGCTGGCCGCCCGCGATCTCTACGACAAGGCCGCCGGGCTCAGCGGCTGGTCGGCGACCGAGACCGCGGTGCTGTCCACGGTCCGCGAGTCGCACGAGGCATTCGCCCAGTCGCTCGCTGGTCTGCTCGGCGTCGATGCGCCGAACGCCGTGGCGGCCGACGTCGTCAAGAGCCTCGGTGGCGGCTTCTCGTCCACCGCCGCTGGTGCTCTGAAGGCGTCGCACGCTCTGGAGTCCGCGTTGGTGTCCACCCATCTGGAGGCGCTCGGTGCGCTGGAGGGCGTCGACGGGGCAACGCTGGTCGCCTCCATCCAGATGGCCGAGGCTCGCCACACCACGGTGTTCGCCGAACTGGCCGGGTACACCGACGACGCTCACCTGCTCGTCGACGAAGACGCCGCATCCCTGCTGGGCGACGCGTGAGCGGGACGGAGACCGAGATGAACAACGAGGAATCGATGCAGTCCGACATCACCACCGCTACCAGTCGTCGCGGGCTGTTCCGCTTGGGCGGTCTCACGATGGCCACCGCGGTCGTCGCTGCCTGCAGCGTCGCCGAGGACAACAAGATCGGCACGGCCGGCACCGGCCCGGCCAACCCCACGCTCCCCGACCCTGTGTACGACGACGGCGTCATCCTGCGCACGCTGGCGGGCATCGAACTGTCGATCGTGAACGCCTACGGGCGGATGATCGACGAAGGCCTGCTGGCCGGCTCCAGCGGCACCTTCCCGCAGCTCGGTGACACCACCGAGATGGTCGCGGTGTTCAAGGACCACCACGAGATGGCCGCCAAGCAGTTCAACAAGCTGGCCAAGGCCGCCGGCGCGGACGCCTGGGAGTGCGGCAACACCCGCCTCGACTCGGCGTACCTGTTCCCCATCTTCGACCGCGTGCTCAGCGGTGCGGAGGCGACGGACAACGCCAAGGCGATCGACCCCAGCGACGACCCGGTGCGGGACTTCGCCAACCTGGTTCAGGCGCTCGAGTCGCTGTCGGCCGAATCCTGCCAGGCGTTCGTCGGCCAGGCCACCACGCCGGCCTTGCGTGTCGCCGCGATGGAGATCGGCGTTCGCTCCGGCCGCCAGGCCGCCGCCTACTCGTTGCTGCTCAACCCGGGTGGCTTCGTGTCCAGCACCGATGCGGCGAACGCCCAGGTCGGCGCCACCGACACGACGGCCGCCGCGGACAGCACGGCTGCTCCCACGACGGCAGCCGCCGCCGCCAGCGACGCCCCGCCGCAGACGGAGATCCCGCTGCCGGTGGCGGTGCCCACGCAGTTCGGTTCGCTGGCGCCCATCACCTACATCGGTGGCCGCGGCGACGAGAACGGGGTTCGTCTCAAGCTGAACCTGGAGACGCCCAGCCTCAACTCATTCGCCTACGCCTGGGAAGAGTGCGCGAAGGGCTGACAGCGGCGTTCCGCCGGTCTGCCGCCATCAACGTCCGCCGCCATTGGGCGGCCATCGCGTTTGGCGTCGCCGCGCTCGCGGTGACAGTTCATCCCCCGTACGACAACACACCGCCGATCAGATCCGACGGTGTCGGTTACCACGCCTGGACACGCGCGTTCGTGGACGGTGACTTCGATTTCTGCCGCATGGACCCAGTGGTGGAAGAAGTGGGTGCGGTCCCGGTCCTGCCATCGGGTGCGTCGACGTGCGCCAACAAGTACCCGATGGGCCTTGCGCTGCTGCGGCTATCGGTCATGTTCCCGTTCACGCTGGCCAACCACGGGCACGTCCGCAGCGGGGCGGAGGATGCGGTCAACCAAGCGTGTTCACTCGCCGCCGGCGTGGCAGCCGTTGCCGTGAGCGTCGCGGCATTGGGGCGCCTCGGCGTCAGCCGCCGTCTCGCGAACGCCGTCGCACTGCTGACGGCATTCGGCACAGGTCTGTACCACTACGCCACCTACGACAGTTCGTTCGCCCACGTGTACCTCGCAGCGTTGGTGGCGTGGTTCTGCTACGTCGGGTGCCGCTGGGTGATCCAGCCCGTTCGGGAAGGCCACGCGGTGGTGTTCGGCCGCCGACTGCAATGGGCGAACGGCGTCGCCGCGTTCT
>CAZREK010000352.1:0-2852 GCA_964598965.1 uncultured Bifidobacterium sp.
AAGAAGCACGTTACGAACAAGCAACACGACGAGAACAGTTGCACCGAAGGCAACAACATCGAGTCCGTGAATCGACCCCCCGGCACCGGTGGTCACCCGAAGTGTGACCACTGCCGTCGCATCAGCGGATGAGGTGACCCTCTCGGCTTGCGGTTGAGTCCACCTACGAGCCGAGGCAACCGACGCTGGTGGCAGTCCAGGAGTTGGGCTGCCACCAGCGATCGGGGGCCCCGCCTCCTCGGCGCTGCGGCTTGTCGAACTACTCAGCCAGCGAGCGTGGCTCCACCCGATCGCATGGCGGTCGCGAAGTAGCAGGGTTCCCTCCATCCGGGTCCGCCGCGGCCCGCGGGAACACCAACGAGACCCTGGACTCGAGGTAGCCGGCGATCGTCCTCCGCGGCTCGAACTCCGACGCCGCCACGGCAGCGGCCTGCACGGTCGCCACAGCGCCGGCGACACGAGGGAGCAGCTCGCCAACATCCACCGCTGCGCGCAGCGGGTCGGGCCCGCCAGCCGCGGCAGCAACGGCGGCGAGCGCAGCGTGGAGTGCGTCCTTGGCGTCGAACAGGTCCGTGATCGTTGCGGTGGCGCGGTGCAGCCCTGCGAGTGCTTGTTGCCGCCTGTTGGTGGGTGTCTCGTTCATACCCCATATGCGGTCTCACCGCTTACGTTCCGTACGGACTTGCCCCGCCCGTGGTACCTCTGGGTGCCGCGGTGTGGCGTCGGATTTCTGGCTCACACTCTTGCACCATTGGTGCGCAGTGCCGAGAAGTTGTCCGGCAACCGGTGGCACAGGGCTCGGCTCCGGGGTTTGATCCCGTGGTCATGGTTGCGACGATCGGCAAGATCACTTCCGGGTCGGGGTACGAGTACCTCACCGACTCCGTCGCCCGTGACCGCCACGACTACTACACCGGTGCGGGCGAGTCGCCGGGGGTATGGGCCGGCAGTGGCATCGACGCACTTGGATTGGCCGGCGAGGTCGACCCTGACGACATGAAGTACCTATACGGCATGTTCGTGGACCCGCGGTCGGTGCCGATGCGAATCGATCCGTCCACTGGGAGGCCTCGCCAGTTGGTGACGCTCGGCCAGCCGTTGGCGGCGACGCGGGTGATCAATCAGGGCACAGGTAGGGAGCGGGTGCTGGAGCAGGTCGCGGCGATGGACGTGACGTTCTCGCCGTCGAAGTCGGTGTCGGTGTTGTGGGCGTTGGCGGACGAACACACACGGCAGGTGATCGTCGCCACCCACGAGGAAGCGGTCAATGAGGGCATCGCCTATCTGGAGGCGAACGCCGGGCACGCCCGAGCGGGGCGTGGTGGTGTGCGCCGTGTGGACACGGCTGGGTTCATCGTGGCGAAGTTCCGGCACCGCTCCGCACGCCAGACCGACCGTGGTCGGGTCGGCGACCCGCAGTTGCACACGCACTGCGCGATCTTGAACCGGGTGCGCTGCACGGACGGCAGGTGGCGCACGCTCGACGGCCAGGCGATCTACGCGCACGCTCACGCGGCCGGCGCCCTCTACGGGTCGAGGCTCGAGGAACTACTCACCGAGCGGTTGGGTGTCGCGTGGGCAACCCCCGCTGAAGGCCAGCGGGTGCTGATGCGCGAGATCGATGGCGTGCCCGACAGCGTGCGCCACCGGTTCTCCAGCCGCCACCTCCAGGTGCGGGACCTCACCGACGAGTTACTCGCCGAGTGGCGTGCCACGCATGGACGCGAGCCAACGAGGCGTGAGCGCGGCGAACTCGTCGAGCAAGCAGTCGTCCGATCCCGTCTCGCGAAGTCGGCTGACGGTGTGGGAGTTGACCTGCACGAACGCTGGCGCGACCAGGTCACCGACACCGAGCAGGCGGCCGTGGTCGGCGCGCTCACTCCCGCGATGACGTCGACGGGTGGTCGAGTGCCGCCCGGCGATGTGCTCGCCAGGGAGGTGCTCGATGCGTTGATCGGGCAGCGGGCGTGGTGGACCCGCACCCACGTGTACGCCGAGGTCGCACGACGCATCGACTCGATCACCACCGAGGCAATCGAGCTGGAGACCGAACGGATCATCGACCGGTGCACCAACCTCGAGCCCGACCACGACGACACCTACCGCCAACCCGACCGCACCAAGTTCACCGCACCAGCGATCCTCGACGCCGAGAGCAGAGTGCTGCGCGCGGTCCACGCACCCGCCCCGTTCCAAGTTGCCGCCCTTTCCGACGAGACTTTGGGCGAGGATCAGGTCGCCGCCGTCGAAGCACTGTGCGCCGGCGACACCGCCCTGGTGACGGTGATCGGACCCGCAGGATCGGGTAAGACCACCATGCTGCGTTCCGTCGCCGCCTCCTACGCCGCCGCCGACCGTCCGGTGACGGTGCTGTGCCTGTCCGCAGCAGCAGCACGCGTCGTCACCGAGGAGACCGGCCTGGCAGCCCACACCGTGGCGATGTGGGAAGCAGGAGGACTGCAGATCCCCCGCAGCAGCCTTGTGCTGGTCGACGAGGCATCGATGGTGCCGACCCTCACCCTCGACAAGCTCACCCGCCTCGCCGACGCCTACGGCTGCCGTATCGGGCTGGTCGGTGACTACGCACAGATGGGCGCACCCGAAGCCGGTGGCCTGCTGCGCGATCTTGCCGCCATGGACTCCGCCGTGGAGATGACCGCAGTGCGCCGCTTCCGCGATGAGTGGGAACGCGACGCCTCGAAGGAACTCCGTGCGCGTCACGACACGATTGCCACCAGCTACGCCGAACACCGACGGCTGCACGGCACCCTTGCTGCGATTGCCCACGCCGACGCCGGGGTCTGCCGCGACTTTGGTTGACGGTTGTTGTGTCTTGATCATGCTGCCTCGTG
>CAZREK010000353.1:0-2849 GCA_964598965.1 uncultured Bifidobacterium sp.
GTCGCCGACCGTGCGGTAGCGCACGACTTCCTCGAACGGCCGCTCGCCGTGGGCACACCGGTCACCGTGCTGCCCAGCGGCCGCCACAGCGTGGTGAACGGCCTGCACCGCTGGGGTGCGCCCGTACAAGTGGCCGAGCCGGGCCACGCCGTGGTGGTGGAGCTGGCCGACGACGTCGACGTGGCTCGTGGCGACGTGCTGGTGGCGGGCGATGCACTCACGCCGCCGGAGGTGACCGAGGACGTCGTGGTGGACGTGTGCTGGATGATCGACCAGCCGTTGCAGCCCGGCAGCCGTCACTGGTTCAAGCACGGCACTCGCACGGGTCACGCGACGGTCACCGCCATCGAGCACCGCTACGACCTGGTCAGCGTCGCGCACGAGGCCACGGACGAACTGCTGCTCAATGACATCGGTCGCGTGCACCTGCGGCTCAGCGAGCCGATCATCGCCGACGTCTACCGCCACCATGCCGAGGGCGGCCGGATGATCCTGATCGACGCGGCCACCAACACCACCGCAGGTGCAGCGATGATCGCCGCGGTGTCCGTGTGGAGCCCGGAGATCTGATGACCGCCCAGCGGCCGCCGGTGGCGCTGGTGGGGGCTGGCCCCGGCGACCCCGAGCTGCTGACCGTACGCGCCGCGCGCCTGCTGGCCGAGGCAGAGGTCGTGGTGTTCGACGCGCTCGTCAGCGACGCCGTGCTGTCCCTCGCCCACCCCGGCGCGGAGCTGATCGACGTCGGCAAGCGGCCCGGCCAAGGGGTCGCGCAGGACCTCATCAACGTGCTGCTGGTGCAGCTGGCCACTGACGGCAAGCGCGTGGTGCGACTGAAGGGCGGCGACCCGTTCGTGTTCGGTCGCGGTGGCGAGGAAGCGATCGCGCTCGCTGAGGCGGGCTTCGACTGCGAAGTGGTCCCTGGCATCACCTCGCCGGTGGCGGCCCCAGCCGCGGCGGGCATTCCGGTCACGCACCGCGGATTGGCCGCATCGTTCACCGTCGTCACCGGGCACCGCCAGCGCGGCGAGACGCCGGTGAACTGGCGAGCGCTGGCCCAGGCGGGCGGCACCATCGTGGTCCTGATGGGTGTGGCCCAGCGGGCCGCCATCGCCGCCGAGCTGATCGAGGGTGGCCTTGCCGCCGACACACCGGTCGCCGTGATCCACCGTGCCACGACGGGCGACGAACACGTGGTGCGTTGCACGCTGGCCGACCTCGGCGTCACCGCGGTGGAGTCACCGGCCACGATCGTCATCGGAGCGGTTGCCGCGCTGAACGTGAAAAGCGCACGTGGCGCGGCGCCCGCAGGCACCGCGCCACGTTGACGCTTCGATCAGGAGCGATCCGGCCGGGTCAGGCCTTGAACAGCACCTCGGTGAGGATCAACATGACGACCCACAGGCCGAAGGCCGCGTAGAGGGTGACCTTCACGCCACCGTCGTACAGCTTGTTGAGGCCCTTGTTGGCGGTGGTCTTCCACGGCATGAGGCCCAATGCGTTCAGCTCGAGCACGATGACGAGCAGCATGGTGACGGTCCAGTAGGTGGCCAGCTCGCCACCGCTGAGTGCGTTGTAGCTCATCGGGTTGTGGCTCTTGAACACCATGAAGAACAGCATCGAGATGCTGAAGATCGTGTTCTGACGGCTGGCCATCAGCGCCTTGCGACCAGCGGCCGCAGCGGCAGGGTTGGCCTCGCCACCGGCCAGCACGTTGGCCGCGTTGGCGAGCACGACCTTCTGGTTGCGCCAGATGACGCCCCACACGTTCAGCATCATGATCGTGCCGAGCATGATGCCGGTGCTGATGGCGACGTTGCCGGTGATGCGACCCCAGTTGGTCTCGACACCGTTGATGAACTGCTTGTCGAAGTAACCCTCGGTGATACCGAGGATCATCAGGCCGGTGAGGAAGGTGGCCAGTGCTGCCCAACGGAACCACCACAGCGCACGCGTGGCGATCTTGACCAGCGCGATGTTGCGCGCCTTCGGGCCGGCGTCCTTGTGCGGCTCGTCCTCGAACTGCGCGAAAGCCGGAACCTGCACGAAGTTGAAGTAGTAGAGCAGGCCGATCCAGGTGATGCCGGCCAGGATGTGCAGCCAGCGGAACCCGAAGTTGCCGAGGCTCGCCCTGCTGAAGAAGCCCATATAGTCTGCGAGCACTTTTCCGTACCCCTCCCTTGTGAAACTGGTGTCCGTAAGGTAGCACCACGGAGCGGGCTCGCGGTGAAATCCCCCCACTAGCCTGCGGGACGACATGGCGCACGAATTCATCTACACCTGCTACAAGCTCGCCCGCTTCTACCCGCCCGACCGGACGGTGCTGGAGAACATCTCGCTCTCCTTCTACCCGGGGGCCAAGATCGGCGTGCTCGGCGCCAACGGCGCCGGCAAGTCCAGCCTGCTGAAGATCATGGCCGGCCTCGACGACGGCTACAGCGGCGAGGCGCGCCTCACCCCCGGCTTCACCGTCGGCTACCTCGCGCAAGAGCCGCAGCTCGACCCGGCCAAGGACGTCAAGGGCAACGTCATGGACGGCGTCGCCGCAGTGCAGGGCCTCATCGATCGCTACAACGAGGTCATGGCGATGTGGGGCGACCCCGACGCCGACTACGACAAGGTGGGCGCGCTGCAGGCCGAGCTGGAGGACAAGATCGCCGCCGCCGACGCCTGGAGCCTGGAGCGCAACGTCGAGATCGCGATGGACGCGCTGCGCTGCCCGCCCGGCGACGCCGACGTCACGAAGCTCTCGGGCGGTGAGCGTCGCCGTGTGGCGCTGTGCCGCCTGCTCCTCAGCCGCCCCGACCTGCTGCTGCTCGACGAGCCGACCAACCACCTCGACGCCGAGAGCG
>CAZREK010000354.1:0-2846 GCA_964598965.1 uncultured Bifidobacterium sp.
GAGATCTTCATGCGCACGCCCTTGTTCACGGCGTCGTCACCCAGGTAAGCGCCCCACGGCCAGCAGGCGATGGCGACATCGACGCGGCAGGGCAGCGTGTTGAGGCCCATCTCGCCGTAGCCGTAGTACGCGATCGGGCGCACGTAGCAGGCCGGCAGACCGGTGCTCTTCACCGTGTCCTTGGTGGCCTGCACCAGCTCGTCCACCGTGTACGGCAGCTCCATCCCGACGATCTTCGCCGAGTTCTCGAGGCGCTTGATGTGCTCGGTGAGGCGGAACACGGCCGGACCGTCGGCGGTCTCGTAGGCGCGGATGCCTTCGAACACGCCCGTGCCGTAGTGCAGGGTGTGAGTGAGCACGTGGATCTGGGCCTTGTCCCAGTCGACGAGTTCACCGTTCATCCAGATCTTCGGTGTGGTTTGGATCGGCATCGTTGCCCCTTGTTCCCCTCTAGTGCGTGGACGTTGCTCTTGAACGCCGGTTCAGCCTGCCACGCGGGCGGCGATTTGTGAACCGATCTCGGTGGTGCTGCCGCTAACAGGCTGGGCGCAAGCGGCGCGAATGCGGTCGGCGACGGTCTGGTCACCGAGGAACTCGAGCATCAGCGCGGCGGACAGGATGGCGGCCCGCGGGTCGGCCTTGCCCGTGCCGACGATGTCGGGTGCCGAGCCGTGCACCGGCTCGAACATGCTGGGGCCAGTGCGGGCGGGGTTCATGTTGGCGCTGCTGGCCAACCCCACGCCGCCGCTGACCGCGCCACCGAGGTCGGTGAGGATGTCGCCGAACAGGTTGTCGGTGACCACCACGTCGTAGCGATGCGGGTCCTGTACGAAGTAGATGCACGCCGCGTCGACGTGGTTGTAGGCGGTGCCGACCTGCGGGTACTCCTTGGCGACGTCGTCGAACGCGCGCTGCCACAGGTCGCCGGCGAAGGTGAGCACGTTGGTCTTGTGCACCAGCGTGACGTGCTTGCGGCGCTTCATCGCCAGCTCGAACGCGTAGCGGATGGCGCGCTCGGCGCCCATGCGAGTGTTGACCGAACCCTGCGTGGCGACCTCGAACGGGGTGCCCTTGCGCAGCACACCACCCTCGCCCACGTACGGGCCCTCGGTGTTCTCGCGGATGACCACGAACTCGTGCGGCTCGGTCTTGCCGGGGGCGGTGCCCACGAACGGACGCTGGTTGATGTACAGGTCGAGTTCGAAACGCATCTTCAGCAACAGGCCGCGCTCGATGACACCCGGGGGCACCTCCGGCGTGCCCACCGCGCCCAGCAGGATCGCATCGAACGCACGCAGCTGGTCGAGCGTGGCCTGGCTGAGGACTTCGCCGTCGCGCAGGTAGCGTGCGCCGCCGAGGTCGAAGTTGGTGAGCTCCAGCTGTGCGCCGGCCGCCTGCATGACCTTGATCGCCTCGGCGGTGACCTCCGGGCCGATGCCGTCGCCGCCGATGACTGCAATTCGATGTGCCATAAGGCTTCCACGGTACCGCCCGCGACCCAGCCCACCCCAGCCCATAGCGAGTGAAGGCGCAACCGGACCCGGTGCGGCCCAGGCTTCACACGCCGGGGTACTTGCGGCCGTAGCGCTTGCCGCGTTCGGCATGCAGGCGGGTGTCACCGCCCGCTTCGTCCGCGAGTTCCCACCAGAACAACGGGTCCTCCAGGTCCGCAGTCGCCGCGGTCAGCAGCGCGTCGGCTTGTGCATCGGTGATCGTCGGGGGGATCAACAGCTGCGCCCACACCGCCGGCACCTTGTGCCCGCGTTGTTGGTCGAACAGCTCGTACAGATGGTCGGCGCGCACCAGATCGCAGTCACCCAGCTTGCTGCGGACGGCTTCCCACGCGTCGTCGCCGGGGTACGGGCCGGTCACCGGCTGCGAGCGGTACCGCCCTTCGCGCACCGTGCACACGTGGGCGAACAACGGTCGCCAGTCGGTATCCGGATCGTCGGCATCGGCCGGGCGTTCGTCGAGGAAGCCGGGGGCGAACACCACCTCGTCGCCGTACTGCTGCTCGTCGTCCCAGGCCAGCACGCCACGGATGATTGCGCTGACCGGGCCGGTGCGCTGGGCCACGATGTCCGGTGAACCTCCATCGGGGTAGGTGATCGTCACATAGCCCCAGTGTTCGCTGATCGGCCCTTGGCTGCTCTGTGGATGCAGGTCCAGGAACGGCAACTGTTCGCGCACGAGGTCCCACTCGCCCCAGATGGTGGCGGGCACCAGCAGCTGCCAGCGGTCCATCGGGTCCACCGGGTCGCTGTGCTGCAGCACTGCGAGGCGATGCGCCAATTCGTCGATGTGGTTGCCCATGGCTCGAGCGGCGTCGGCTCTCAGCCGCCACGTGTTCACCGCCGTCGGGTCGAGGTCGAGGATCACACGACACTGGCGCTCGGTCTCTGCGAAGTCCCTGCGCCGGAAGGCGAGGTTGGCCAACGCCCATGCCGAGAGAATGGGTTGATGCGCGGCGAGCAACTCGGCCACTCGCTGCAGCGAGGTGTCGTCGTTCCAGAACGCACGGGTGGCGCCGGCTGCGAGGAACTCGGACAGCGGTTCAGCCGCAACACGGGGCAGCAACAGCTCGCGGGCCTCTTCGGAACGTCCGACGTCCGCCAACAGGCGGGCGCGCAGCACCAGCAGGTCGTCGCCGTCGGCGCCGGCGGCGAGCGCCACGTCCACGAGGTCGAGCAGGTGCTCCGGATCGGTGTCGTCGAGGCCGGCGAGATGGTCCGCTGCGTCCTGAGGTGCGCAGGTCAACACCGGCACCGGGACTGCAGCCGCCAGCGTCTCGGCGACGGCCACCCGCGCTGCGACGCGGGCCGGTTCGGCCAAGGTGGCCTGCGCGG
>CAZREK010000355.1:0-2836 GCA_964598965.1 uncultured Bifidobacterium sp.
GCTGCTGCCCGTCGTGCCCAGCCCGGGTTGGCCGACATGTTCGCCGACTTCACCACCAAGGCTCGCCAGGCCACCAGCCGGGCCGCGCAGCAGCTGTCCGCACGCATGCCCCGCCCGGCCGTGAAGGGCCGCTCGCGCAAGTCCGCGGCGGGCCTCGACCCGGTGGTGCGCCGCCTGGGAATGATGGTCATGGTCATCCTGCTGGCCGTACCGGTCGCGCTGGCAATGCGTTCGGGCGATGCCGAAAGCGAGAGCCTGCGCGCCAACCCGGCCGACCTGGCAACCCCCACCGAGCCCACCCAGGCCCCGGCCACCGAGGCCACTCAGGCCGTCGTCGCTCAGGTGGTCGTGGTGGAGACGCCTGCCCCCACCGCGGCCACGACCGCGCCCACCACTGCCACCACCGCTGCGCCGGCCACCACCGCTGCGGCGGTCGTGCGCACGGCGGTGTCCACCAAGCTGAACCCGCCCAGCTGCCGCAACACCTACAAGGTGGTGCGCGGCGACTCGTGGAGCAAGATCGCCAAGAAGGTGGGCGTGTCCACCCAGGCGATGCTGGACGCCAACAACGCCAACAAGCGCACCGTGATCATGCCGGGCAACAAGGTGTGCCTGGCCAGTGGTGCCACCAACACCACCACCGCCCCGCCCACCACCGCCAAGCCCAAGCCGACCCCCACCACGGTGAAGAAGCCGGCTTCCACCACGCCCACGCCCACCACCACCCGGGTGACTGCTCCGGCCCAGCGCCGCGAGTACACCAAGGACGAGGTCATCCAGATGATCCGCGACGTGTGGCCGGACGAGTACGAGGAGAAGGCGATCCAGATCGCCAACCGGGAGAGCCACTTCAACCCGTACTCCGCCAACAGCTGCTGCTATGGCGTGTTCCAGATCAACTACAACGCCCACAAGCGCTGGTTGCCCACCATCGGCGTCACCAGCGCTTCCCAGCTGTTCGACCCGCTGATCAACATCAAGGCCGCCTACGTGGTGTTCCAGCGCAGCGGCAACACGTTTAAGCCCTGGGGCGGCTGAGAATCCGGGTAGCTGTCGGCGCCGCCGGGCCGTAGACTCACGACCCGCAAGCGCTCGTAGCTCAATGGATAGAGCATTTGACTACGGATCAAAAGGTTAGGGGTTCGAGTCCCTTCGAGCGCGCTGTGTGGTGAGCGGTCCTTCGGGGCCGCTCACCTGCGTTTTCGGTACGTAGTCATGCGGCGAGTATGCCCACGGCGTACCCAGGGGTCAAGCATTCCGCGCTCATGTCGCGCTCAGGTTGCGAGATTGGGACGCTCAGCACCTCGGTGAGACGGTCAGCTGTGGTTGTTGCGGGAAGCCTGTGCCTGGGGACACCGTGGGGACAGCACGAGGTCACGCCGAGGACGGTATGCACCGTCTGTGGCTTCGTGGCGAGGAAGCTGCGAGCCATGGCAACGAAGTCACGACGGAGGCCGTACGCCAGCGGCTGCATCATCGACACCGGCCCGGGCAAGTGGATGTTGCGCGTCTCGGTGAAGGACCCCACCACCGGCAAGCGGCGGCAGATCACCAAGCGGGTGAGCGGTACTCGCACCCAGGCCGAGACGGCGCTGACGGAACTCAAGCGCGAGGCGGATGTCGCTCGTCCGAGCTCGCTACCCGTCGGGGTGACCCTCAACGATCTGATCGGTCGCTATTTCGAACGTGGCTCGAAGCTGGCCACCGGCACACGTCGGGCGTACGAATCGCTGTGGCACAAGTGGATCGAGCACGGCATCGGCCGCCTGCGGGCCGCCGATGTCGCCGCCTACCACTACGCCCAGTTGTGGCAGCAGATGCAGGCCGCCGGTCTCTCCCGCTCGACGATGAACGGCGCTTACGCGCTGATCAAGGGCTCGTACCGGGCCGCAGCGAAGTACGACGAGTTCGCATACAACTCTGCTCGGTTCGAAGCACCACCTCGACCCGAGCCTCACCTACGAGAGCACCTCAGCGACGAGACGCTGCGAGCGATCATCACCGCCTCCCATGACGCCGCCCACTATTGGCCGTTCCTGATCCGTCTTGCGTTGGCGACCGGCTGCCGGCGTGGCGAGTTGGCGGCGATGCGCTGGAACGCCCTCGACGCCGACGGCTGGTTGAGTGTCCGCAACAGCGTCGACTTCCACGAGGGCGAGGTGGTGCTGAGCAACACCAAGAACGACCAGCCCCGCACCATCGCCCTCGACGACGTGACCGCCCGCTGGTGGCACGAGGCCCGTGAGGAGGCGGCCGACCGGTACAGGGGGACCTTCAGCAACAGCATGCCCGCCGACACGTTCGTGTTCGCCGGCGAGCCCGGCGGCACCCGGCCGGTCCGGCCCGATGCGTTGTCGCGTGAGTGGCGGGAGATCTGTGACGCGGCGGGCGTCGAGGGCGCGGAGTTTCGCGAGATGCGCAACTGGCACGCCACCACGCTGGACATCGACTTCGACTACTCGCTCGAGTCAATCGGCCGCCGCCTCGGCCACTCCCAGGCCAGGTCCAAGACCAGGATCACCCAGCGCTACATCACCACGACCCGCGACCGGGATCGGCGGATGGCTACCGACATCTCGACACGGATCGCAGCGGTCTGGGCAGCGGAGAGGCGCGATGGCCCCCGCCCAACCCCGGGCGTCATCGACGGGTGAGACTCATCACTCGGCTCAGCCCTTGGCCGTGCAACCTGTGTGACGGAAGCCAACTGCGTTGAGATGCGGACTCGACGACAAGGGCTGAGCCGCATGAGGCCGAACAGACTCCGGTTCAAGGTTCGGAATCGGGTCTGCCGCGACTTTGGTTGACGGTTGTTGTGTCTTGATCATGCTGCCTC
>CAZREK010000356.1:0-2836 GCA_964598965.1 uncultured Bifidobacterium sp.
GCCGCCAGGTGGGCCCCGGCGACACGCTGGAACTGACGGTCGAGCTGGGCCGCATGTCCGCCCGGGCCGGCAAGGGCAGCGGCAAAGCTCTACTCAACGGCCAGGTGGCCTGCGAGTGCGACCTGATGTTCGTGTTCGTCGACGTGTGATCAGGCGGGGCCCCCGGGCGGACAGTTGCTCGGGGACCAGCAGATCACCGTGCCTCGTCACCTCGTTTCGATTCGAATTGCGCCGGCCTGACGAGGCCGAATTCGAAATCGAAACGACGTGAACTAGACGACAGGTACGTGCGCTGCAGGGCGCCTCAGCGAGCGGGGCCGAGGATGATGCTGCCGTTGTGGCCGCCGAAGCCGAGGCTGTTGGACATGGCCGGGCCCGGAGTCCACGGGCGAGCAGCGCCGAGCACGACGTCGATCTCGAACCCTTCGTCCAGCTGCGTGGTACCGGCGGTGGGCGGGATGAGGCCCTTCTCCATCGACAGCAGCACAGCGACTGCCTCCAGCGCGCCAGCAGCACCGAGCGCGTGGCCGGTGACACCCTTGGTGGACGTCACGGGCACCGCGTTGGGCCCGAACACCGCGGCGACGGCGGCGGCCTCGGCCGCGTCGTTCAGCGGGGTGGACGTACCGTGCGCGTTGATGTGCTGGATGTCGGCGGGGGACAGGCCGGCATCTTCCAACGCCAGCTTCATGCAGGCGATGGCGCCGGTGCCGCCAGGGGCGGGGGCGGTGATGTGGTGTGCGTCGGCATTGCTGCCCGCGCCCAGCACTTCGCCGACGATGTTGGCACCGCGTGCGACCGCTGACTCCCACTCCTCCAGCATCAACACGCCGGCGCCCTCGCCGAGCACGAACCCGTCGCGCTCGGGGGAGAACGGGCGGCTGCAGCCGGTGGTGGAGAGCGCGGTCATGTTGCCGAAGGACGACGTGCCGATGGTGCAGCCGGCGGCTTCACTGCCACCGGTGACGCACGCGTCGATCATGCCCCATGCGATGAGACGCGCCCCGTAGCCGATGGCGTGGGTGGCGGCCGCGCAGGCGGTGCACACGGTCTCGTTGGGGCCGCGCAAGCCGTAGCGCATGGAGATGGCCGCGCCCGCTGCGTTGGGCATCATCATCGGGACGAGGAACGGCGAGACGCGCCGCTCGCCCTTCTCGATGAGCACCTCGATCTGCTCTTGCGTGGAGCGCAGGCCGCCCACACCAGTGCCGAAGATGGTGCCGAAACGCGAGGGGTCGACGTCGGGGCGGCCGGCGTGCTCGAAGCACTCCGCGGCTGCGGCCACGGCGAGTTGCTCCACGCGGTCGGCCCGGCGGGCCTCCTTGGCGTTCTCGAAGTACGGCAGGGGATCCCAGTCGGCGATCTCGATGGATCGGCCGCTGGTGATACCGGGCCCGTTGAGCCCGGCCCAGAAGGCTTCCTTGCCCATTCCGCAGGGTGCGACCACCCCGTACCCGGTGATCGCGACCCGGCGGCCTGTGCCGCGCATCAGAGCTTGCCGACGACCAGGTCGTACGCCTGGCTGACGGTCTGCACGCCTTCGAGCTCTTCCTCCGGCACTTCGATGCCGAACTCTTCCTCGAGGGCCATCACCAGCTCGACGAGGTCGAGGCTGTCGGCATCGAGGTCGTCGCCGAACTTGGCCTCGGGCACCACCTGGTCCTCCGACACCGACAGCACCTCGACGGCGCACTTGCGGAAGCGGGCGAACAGTTCCTGGTCCACGGGGGTTCTCCTTGTTTGTGGTCTGAGAGATATTAGCGAGGGGGTGTTCGACCCACCCGGTTACCGCCGGGTCACCGGCGGGGCGAGCGGGTCAGTGGCCCATTCCCAGGCCGCCATCCACGGGGATGACGGCGCCGGTGATGTAGGCCGCGTCGGGCGAGGCCAGGAAGGCCACGACACCGGCGATCTCGTCGGGGCTGCACATGCGGCCGAGCGGCACCTGCGCGGTGAGCTCGCCGAGGCGCTTCTCGCCCAGAGCCGCGGTCATGTCGGTCTCCACCGGGCCGGGGGCCACCACGTTGCAGGTGATGCTGCGCGAGCCCAGTTCGCGGGCCACCGAACGGGCAAAGCCCACCAGGCCGGCCTTGGACGCCGCGTAGTTGGCCTGGCCGGCCTGGCCGGACAGACCGACCACCGACGACATGAGGATGATGCGCCCCTTCTTGGCGCGCAGCATGCCCTGCGAAGCGCGCTTGGTGACGCGATAGGCAGCCGTGAGGTTGGCATCGATGACCGAGGTGAAGTCGGCCTCGCTCATCCGCAGCAGCAGCCCGTCGTTGGTGATGCCGGCGTTGGACACCAACACCTCCACCGGGCCGAAGTGCTCCTCGACGGCCTTGAAGGCCGCGTCGACGGACTCGGGCGACGTCACGTCGCACTTCACACCGAAGAGGCCGTCGGGCGGCGGCGACGAGTTGTACGTGACGGCAACCTGGTCGCCAAGTTCCTGGAAGCGGCGCGCACAGGCCAGGCCGATGCCGCGCGAACCACCGGTGACGAGAACGACGCGGCTCACAGCGCCCGCAGTTCCTGGGGGCCACCCCAGCGGATGACAGCGCTGGCTGCGGTCATGCCCGCGCCGAAGCCCACCAGCAGGATCAGGTCGCCGGGCTTCACCCGACCGTTGTCCAGCGAGTCGCACAGGGCCAACGGGATGGACGCCGACGACGTGTTGCCCGTGTAGTGCAGCACGGTGGCCGCCTTCTCCACCGGCACACCGAGGCGCTCGCAGGCAGCTTGGATGATGCGGATGTTGGCCTGGTGCGGCACCACCAGCGCCAGGTCGGCGGCATCGACACCGGCGTGCGCCAGCGACTTCTGACCGGAGTCC
>CAZREK010000357.1:0-2820 GCA_964598965.1 uncultured Bifidobacterium sp.
CGGCGGGTTGGTGGTGGCCGTCGGCGGCAGCGCCGATGCACTGTGCGACCCGATGATCGACCCACGCGGCGGGGCCTTCACGCTCGGCTTGGGGCTGGTCGCCGACGTCGCGCTCGTCACCGAGGCCGAGACCTGGTCGCAGGAACGGTTGCACCGCACGCGCAAGCTGGCCAACACCGCGTTCGCGGTGCTGCGCACCGGCGACGCGCTGGTGCGCACCACCGCTGGTTGGGAACACGTGGGCAAGCCGGAGGTAACCGGCAATCTGCCCTGACGGGTCAGGTGGTGGTGGGGGCGACGGTGCTGCCCGTCGGTGCCGCGTCTTCGGGCGACACGATCTGCATGATGTCGACGACGAAGGTGATCGCGTCGCCGGGCTTGATCACGTCGCCGCTGCCCGTGTCGCCGTAGGCGAGGTCGGCGGGGATGTCGAACTGATAGCGGCCACCGGCCTGCACACCGAGCAGGCCCTGCTCCCAGCCGCTGATGACCATGCCCATGCCGAGCTGGACGTCGATGGTCTGGCCACGGTCCCAGCTGCTGTCGAACTCCGTGCCGTCGGAGGACAGCACACCGATGTAGTGGACGCGCACGAGGTCGCAGTTGGCGGCGGCCGGGCCGCTGCCCTCCACCAGCGTGGTGACCTTCAACTCGGTGGGCTGTTCGGTGGGCAAGGTGACGGTGGGCTTGTCACCGTTGGGCGGGATGACCGCCAGGTTGCTGGTGTCGATCGAGGGGCACAACGGGGCCACGGTCGTCGCGGTGACGGTGCTGTCGGCGGACGAGGTGTTGTCGGACTTGTCGTCGCCGCCCAACACGTTGATCAGCGCGACGAGGCCGATGACGGCCACCAACCCGATGCCGACACGGACGGCGACCTTCTTCGACTTGCGCTTGCGCGCATCCTTGGCGATCTGCTCGAGACGGAGCTGACGGTTGGCCTTCTGACGTTCACGCTTGGCGGTACCCACGAGGGGGGAAGGTTACCCGACGCACGGCCCCGGCGAGATGGCGACCGATCAGCAAGGATTGCTCAACTCCGCCACAACAGGTGCCGATGCCTTGTCCGTGAATGTGCGTCCCCGTGCCGCGAGCCGTCGGCTGTCGCGCGACCTACAGGGTGTCGCCGAATGTGCTGGGATGCACCAGTTCCACCGGGTCGCCGGCCACCACGCGACCGTCCGCGTGGACATGGAACCAGCACCCACCCAGGTTGTTGAAGCGCATGTCGCTGCCGTCGCAGGCGCGGCGCAGCGTGCGGATGAACCCGGCGTGGGTGACCACCAGCACTTCGCCGCCAGCGTGCTCGGCGGCGATCTCGCGCAGCGCGGCCAGGCCGCGGGCCACCACCACGTCGGGCTGCTCTGCGCCGTCCGGGCGGCGGTTGTCCGCCAAGTAGCCCGGCCAGCCGGCTTCGATCTCGGCGACGGTGAGGCCCTCCCACGGGCCGAACGCGTTCTCCATCAGGCCGGGGTGCAACTGCACCGGGCCGATGCCCAGTTGTTCGGCGATGATCTCGGCGGTCAGCGCCGCACGCTGCAAGCTGCTGGCCCACACTCCGTCGAACCCGCCCAGGTGCTGCGCCGCCGTCGCTGCCTGCAACATGCCGGCGTCGGTGAGCGGCGGGTCTGCCTGGCCCTGCCAGCGCCCGACGGCGTTCCATTCGCTCTCACCATGACGCACCGTCAACAGGCGGGTGGTCGCTGCGGCCGACGTGTGCTGAGCCATTCGGTGGAGGGTAGCGGCCCGCGCGCACGCCAGTACGCTGCGGCCATGGCCACCCTCCGCCTGTTCGCCATTGCCCGCGAGGTCGCGGGTACGGGGCGCGCGGAGTTCGACGGGGCAACCGTGGGGGAGGTGTTGCAGGCGGCGCGAGCCGCCTACGGCGAACACTTTTCTGCGGTGCTCGACAAATGCGGGGTGTGGTTGAACGGTGAACCTGCCGATGACCACATGTCCGTTGCGGCCGGCGACGAAGTCGCGGTGCTGCCCCCGGTCAGTGGAGGTTGCCGATGAATGCATCCGATGTCGATCTGCGCGACCTGCCGTTGGCCGATCTGCGCGGGCAGCGAGCGGCGCTGCAGCACGAGGACGACGCCGTCAGCTTCGTGCGCCGAGTCGCGCAAGCGCGCCTCGACCTGGTGCGGGCCGAGCAGCGCCGGCGCACGGCCAGCGGCAACAACGGTGACGACATCTCCGGCGAGCTGCCTGCGATCCTGGGTGCCCACCTCACCGGTGGTGCGCCGCGCCCGCCGCGCCCGGCCGACGACTTCAGCGACCACCCGTTGGCCCGCGCGCTCGACGAGCTGTGCGCGGAGTGGGGCAACGCCGACCTGGGGGCGATGTCCGACCAAGAGCTGCGCGAGTTCGCCGAGCAGCTGCACGACTACGAGCAGCAGCGGTCGATCGAGCGGCGCGACTTGTTCACCCGCATCGATGCCTTCAGTGCCGAGCTGGTCCGTCGCTATCGCGACGGGGAAGCGGACTTCGCCGGCCTGCTGGCCGACGACTGAGCGACGCATGCCTCACGTCGGCGACTTCATCCGCACCCAACGGGAAGTGGCCCGGATGAGCGTCCGCCGACTGGCCGATCTGGCCGACATCAGCAACCCCTACCTGTCGCAGATCGAGCGCGGTCTGCGCAAGCCGTCGGCGGAGATCCTGCAGCAGATCGCGCATGCGCTGCAGATCAGCGCGGAAACGCTCTACGAACGCGCCGGGTTCCTCAGCCCGGGCGAGTCGCCGTGCAGCGTGCGCGACGCGATTGCGGCCGACCCTCAGCTCACTGCGGAGCAGCAGCGGGCGCTGCTGCACGTGTAC
>CAZREK010000358.1:0-2795 GCA_964598965.1 uncultured Bifidobacterium sp.
GACCTGTCCGTGGTGCGCCACATCAGTGACCGCGTCGCCGTCATGTACCTGGGCAAGATCGTGGAGATCGGCACGCGCGACGAGGTGTACCACCACGCATCGCACCCGTACACCAAGGCGCTGCTGTCGGCAGTGCCGGTGGCCGACCCGCACACCGAGCGTGCTCGCCGCCGCACGGTGCTGACGGGCGATGTGCCCAGCCCGATCAACCCGCCGTCGGGTTGCCGCTTCCGCACCCGCTGCCCGATCGCCCAGGAGATCTGCGCGGCCGAAGAGCCGGCGCTGATCGACCGTGGTCAGGGCCACCCAGTGGCCTGCCACTTTGCGGAAGAAGCTGTTCCGGTCAGCTTCCGCAAGGACGACGCCTGAGCGTCCGGCCCAGATAGGATTTCACCTCGTGCGCGAATTCGTCATGTATCTCACGATCGTCATCAATGTCCTTGCCCTGCTGGGCATGGTCGCCGGCGTGCTCATGCACAGCGGCCGTGGCGGCGGTCTCAGCGACATGTTCGGCGGCACCAGCTCGGCCGCCCTCGGCAGCACCGCTGCGGAGCGCAACCTCACCCGTATCACCACTGTGTTCGGCGTGGTCTGGATCGGCACGGTCGTCGCGCTGAGTTTCCTGTTGGTCCGCTGAGCGGCCCGAGGTAACCTTCATCTCCCACCACGTCGGAGTGGCGGAATAGGCAGACGCGCTAGCTTGAGGGGCTAGTGAACGTAAGTTCGTGGGGGTTCAAGTCCCCCCTCCGACACCAGTGTTCTGTGTTGCAGCCGTCCTTCGGGGCGGCTGTTGCCGTTCTCGGCCGCCATTCTCGGTCGGATGATTGACTGATGGAGCGAAACGGGGGATCAGCCGGCGATGAGTGACGACGCTCACCCTGCAAGAGCCCTGCGCATTCGCCAGGCTGCCCGGGCGCTCGTACTAGACCCCGCCGACAGGGTGCTGCTGGTGCGCTTCGTGTTCCCGGATGCGGGCGAGCGCTGGGCGTTGCCGGGCGGTGGTCTGGAGCCGGGCGAGACGCACGTGGATGCGCTGCACCGCGAGCTCGACGAAGAACTGGGCCTCACGGGCGTCGACATCGGACCGCATGTGTGGAGTCGCCTGCACATCATCCCGTTCGTCGACGGTCGTCACGACGGTCAGGAGGAACGCATCCACCTCGTGCGCACCGAGGCGTTCGAGCCTCGACCACGACTCACGGCAGCCGAGCTGCGTGAGGAGTACGTGCACGGCATGCGCTGGTGGCACCTGGACGAGATCCACGACGGCCTGCCGTTCGTGCCTACGTCGTTGCGCACGCACCTCGAGCAGTTGCTGCGCGTCGGGCTGCCGAGCACACCTGTCGACGTCGGTGTGTGACGGGTGAGTGTGGCCTCTCAGTCCTTCCACGGCCAGGCTCTGAGTAGCAGGAACACTGCGCCCAGGCTCCAGATGAGTAAGCGCGTACCCACCGACGCCCCGCCTGGGTTGCGGATGACCAAGACCGTGAAGAGCGCCACTGCCACCAAGTACGCCGGCTGCGCCGCTTCGAGGTGAATCCTTCGGCGGCGGTTCACGTGAACCGCTCGCAGGCGTCTGCATCGCCTGCGGTGAACGGCACCCAATTGACTCCGTCCCACCAAACGCTTCCGTCAGCGGACCGAGGCACGGAGGCATTCGGAAGTCGCGGGTTGACCTCGACGGTTCCCTGTGAGGAGATCTGCTGCAGCAAAGTAAGCATCGGGCGGCTGACGAAGCCGACACAGGTCACCTCGGTTCTCTCTGATTGTGGACCCTCGATGAACCCCGCACGCATGACCGCCTCGGGGATCACACTGGGGTAGTGCTTGGCCCAAACGGTTGTGTCGAGAAGCGTCAACACCATCGTGCGTTCGCCCTCGAAGCTGACCGCATAGTCCTCACACCGTGCGCAATTGCAGAGGAAGTGATCAATGGTCGCGTCCACCCGATGCGGAAGCACCATCGTCACCAGGACTCCCTCGACCTCAGGCCGCCGCCACTTCATCCGCCCCTCCTTGCCTGAGCGTCAGCGTAATCATTGCTGTGTCGCTCGGGGGGCCGTGCCCGTGTGGCGCTGCGCAGTAGCGTCAGGGAGGTGATCTGGGGGATGTCGGCGACGGAGGGGCGGGCCTGATGGGCGTGCCCACCAGCACTGTCGGCTTCGACGTTCAGCCCGAACGGCACCCGGTCGCGTCGTTCTTGATCTTCCTCGTCACGGTTGCGCTCTCCGTCAGCGTGGCAGTTGGCTTCCGTGAATCGGCGTTGTGGGTCGTCGAGCAACTCGGCGGTCACCGCGATGCGACGCTGACGGCCGACGCGATGCATCCGATCGCATTGGTGGCGCTCGCGTTCGGCACAGTGCTGGTTGCCGCCGCACTTGGCCGTCTCGCAGCAAAGCGCTGGCCAGGCCACGCGGGCCTGGAGGCGGTCGCGGCGACAGCGCGCGGCAGCGACCGACGCATCTCGCTGCGTGCCACCGGGGTGCGTACGTTGGGCACGTGGCTGATCACGGTCGGCCTTGCACCGGTGGGACGCGAATCGGCGATCATCGAGTCGGGCGGCGCCATCGGGTCCACGCTTGCTCGACGCTTCGGCGGCAGGGGAGCCACGACTGCTGCTGCGGGCATTGCAGCCGCGTTCGCCACCGCCTACCACGCCCCACTCGCCGCGATCGTGTACGTGGAGGAACACCTGCAGGTTCGCGGCAGCAGGCGCGCCACCCGTTTCACCATCGGCGGTGCGCTGGGTGGGTTCCTGCTGGCGACGCAGGTGTACGGCGTGCATCGAGTTTTCC
>CAZREK010000359.1:0-2790 GCA_964598965.1 uncultured Bifidobacterium sp.
GAGATGGTGGCCCGCGACCAGGCCAACGGGCTGGAGGACGCGCCGTGGCCGCCGGTGTACCCGAAGATGCCCGGCGAGCCCAGCCGCGTCGCCCCCAGCCGGGCCAAGAAGCCCAAGCCGGAGAGCGAGAAGGGTTAGAGGCCGAGCTCGGCGGCGCGGTCGAGCAGGCGGGCGCGTTCGGCGCCGATGGTGGTGCTGTCGCCGTGGCCGGTGTGCACGACCGTGTGGTCGGGCAGAGCCAGCAGCATGTCGCGGATGGAGCGCAGGATGGTGGGCTCGTCGCTGAAACTGCGGCCGGTGGCACCCGGGCCTCCGCAGAACAGCGTGTCGCCGGTGAACACCACGCCGTCGTAGGCGTCGTGGAAGCAGCAGCACCCGGGCGAGTGACCCGGCGTGTGTAACACACCCAGCTCGTGGCTCGCCACCTTCATTGCCTGACCGGGAACGATCGCCCCGTCGGGTGCGAACGTGGGCCACACGACGTCCCACAGCATGCGGTCGGCGGGGTGCAGCAGGATCGGCGCATCGACCGCATCGCGCAGCGGCACCGCGGCGTTGATGTGGTCGTTGTGGCCGTGGGTCAACACGATCGCGCGCACGCGGCGGCCGTTGATCGCCTCGACGATCGGCTTCCACTGATGGGCCGCGTCGAACACGATGACTTCACGGTCGTCGCCCACCAGCCAGATGTTGTTGGTGACCTCCCACTCGCCACCGTCGAGGGCGAAGATGCCGTCGGTGGTGACCAGCTCGACAGCCATCAGAGCACCACGACGGAACGCAGCACCTCGCCGCGCTCCATCTTGTGGAACGCTTCCTCGACCGCGTCGAGCGAGATGGTCTCGCTGACGAACTTGTCGAGCGGCAGACGGCCCTGTTGGTGCAACTGCACCAACATCGGGAAGTCGCGGGATGGCAAGCAGTCGCCGTACCAGCTGCTCTTCAGCGAGCCACCGCGACCGAACACCTCGATGAACGGCAGCTCCAGCGTCATGTCCGGGCGCGGTACGCCCACCAGCACCACGGTGCCGGCCAGGTCGCGGGCCTCGAACGCCTGGCGGTACACCTTCGGGTTACCGATGGCCTCGATGCACACATCCGCACCGTTGCCGCCGGTCACGGACTTGATGAACTCCACCGGGTCGGTCTTGGACGAGTTGCAGGTGTGCGTGGCGCCGAAGCCCTTCGCCCACTCCAGCTTCCGGTCGTCGATGTCGACGGCGATGATCGTGTGCGCGCCGGCCAGCAGCGCGCCGGCGATGGCCGCGTCGCCCACGCCGCCACAACCGAACACGGCCACCGAGTCGCCGCGGCCCACGTTGCCGGTGTTGATCGCGGCACCGATGCCGGCCATCACGCCACAGCCCAACAGACCGGCGGTTGCGGGGGCCACGCCCTCGTCCACCTTGGTGCACTGACCGGCGGCCACCAGCGTCTTCTCGATGAACGCGCCGATGCCCAGCGCGGGCGACAGCACCGTGCCGTCCTCCAGCGTCATCTTCTGCGTCGCGTTGAACGTGCTGAAGCACAGGTGCGGCTTGCCCTTCAGGCAGCTGCGGCACGTGCCACACACCGCGCGCCAGTTGAGGATGACGAAGTCGCCCGGCTTCACGTTGGTGACGTCGGGGCCGACGGCCTCGACCACGCCGGCCGCCTCGTGGCCCAGCAGGAACGGGAACTCGTCGTTGATGCCACCCTCGCGGTAGTGCAGGTCGGTGTGGCACACGCCGCAGGCCTGCACCTTCACCACGGCCTCACCAGGGCCTGGGTCGGGCACCACGATGGTCTCGATCGTCACCGGCGCACCCTTGCTCCGGGCCACCACTCCACGCACCTTCTGAGCCATCTCGCTCCTCCTTCGCAGGCGGGCAGGTTAGTCAACAGCCGAGGGTCCGAGCGCGCAGGGCTCAGCCGTCGAGCAACTCCAGTACGCCACCCAGCCACTCGATGCTGGCGGTCGTGATCGGGTCGACCACCAGCTGCAGGTGACGCGCACCCACGGCAGCGAACGCGGCCAGTTGCTCGGCGACCTCCTGCTGCGTGCCCCGCACCGGGGCGACCGCCATCGACGGGTCGCCCATCGTGCGCCCGGCACCGCCCGGCGTCTGCACCAGCACCGCCGCGGTGCACTCCACCGCCGCCGGGTCCACACCCACTTCCACGCAGCGCTCGCCCACCTGCTGCGCCGTGCGGGCCAAACCCTCCGGTGTGTTGCCGTACTGACTGAACCACACGTTCCACATCTGCACGTGCGGCAAGGTGATGCCCAACATGCGCGGCGCCACCGAGCCCACCATCAGCAGCGGACCACCAGGGCGCGCCGCAGGCGGGTCGATGAGGCAACGCTCGATGTCGTAGAAGCGGCCGTGATGGTCCACCGTCTCGCCCGCCAGCAGACGACGGATCAGCCCGAAGGCTTCCTCGAAGCGATCCACGCGGTGGTCGAACGCATGCCCGAAGGCGCGGTACTCGCGCTCGTTCCAGCCAGCACCAAGGCCCAGCACCAGCCGGCCGCCGGAGATTGCGTCGACCGTGGCGGCCCGTTTGGCCAGCATCGCCGGGTCGCTGAACCCGATGGACGCCACCAGCGGCCCCAGCTGCACACGCTCGGTGACCGCCGCGATCGCGGCCAGCGAGGTGAACACCTCCCACGGCCCGCGCACGACACCGCCGGGCAGGTCGTAGATCAGGTGATCACCCAGCCACAGCGAGTCGAACCCGACGCGTTCGGCGGTGCGAGCCATGGTGAACAACTCGGGCCACTCCACCCGGCGCTCGACCTCGGGAAGC
>CAZREK010000360.1:0-2775 GCA_964598965.1 uncultured Bifidobacterium sp.
GTGCCGGTGGCCGAGGTCGAGTTCGTGATCGTTCCCGGCCTGGCCTTCACTGCGGCTGGCGACCGGCTTGGGTACGGGGCCGGGTTCTACGACCGTTTCCTGCCCACCCTTCCCGCCGGTGTGCCCTACGTGGGCGTGTGCTTCACCGAGCAACTGGTGGACACCATGCCGCGCGATGCGCACGATGTGCGCGTGCAGCGAGTGGTCAGCGCCTGAAAAACGCAAGTTGGCGTTGAGCCGGGGTTGTCGCCCGGCTCAACGCCAACTTCGGGGGTCAACGACGCGGCTCAGGCCTCGTCGTAGTACTCGCGGCCGAGGTGGGTGATCTGCTCTTCACCCATCATCCAGCGCAAGGTGTTCTTCATCTTCGCCAGCTGCACGAACAGGTCGTGCTCGGGGCGCAGGCCGGGGGCGGTCATCGGCGCCTTGTAGTAGAAGCTCAGCCACTCCTGGATGCCGTACAGGCCGGCGCGCTGGGCGAGGTCGCTGAACAGCACCAGGTCGAGCGCCAGCGGCGCGGCGAGGATGCTGTCGCGGCACAGGAAGTCGACCTTCAGCTGCATCGGGTACCCGAGCCAACCGAAGATGTCGATGTTGTCCCAGCCTTCCTTGTTGTCACCGCGGGGCGGGTAGTAGTTGATGCGCACCTTGTGGTACACGTCGCCGTACAGGCCGGGGAAGCTGTTGGGGTCGAGGATGTCCTCCAGCACGCCCAGCTTGGACTCTTCTTTGGTCTTGAAGTTGTCCGGGTCGTCCAGCACTTCGCCGTCACGGTTGCCGAGGATGTTGGTGGAGTACCAGCCCGACAGGCCCAGCATGCGAGCACGCAGCATCGGGCCGATGACCGTCTTCACCAGCGTCTGGCCGGTCTTGAAGTCCTTGCCGCTGATCGGCACCTTCTTCTGGATGGCCAGCTCGCGCAGCACCGGGATGTCGACCGTCAGGTTCGGTGCACCGTTGGCGAACGGCACACCTTCCTGGATGGCCGCGTAGGCGTACAGCATCGAGGGGGCGATGGTGGGGTCGTTGGCGTCGATGGCGGCCTCGAAGGCCTCGATGCTCTGGTGAGCAGGGCCTTCCTCGATGAAGATCTCGGTGCTGGCGGCCCACAGCATGACGACGCGGTCGACCTTCTTCTCCTCGCGGAAGCGGTTGATGTCGGCGCGGATGTTGTTGAGCATCGTGCGCTTGTCGACGGTGTGCATCGTGTTGTCGGCGTCGATGCGCTTCGCGTACGAGCGGTCGAAGGCTGCGGGCATCGGACGCACGTCGCGCAGGGTCTCGCTGATGGCCTCGATGTGCTTGCCGCCCTCGAGCACGCCGGCGCGGGTGGCCGCGACGTAGGCGTCGTCCGGGAACGGGTCCCAGGCGCCCCACTCGATGTCGGCCAGCTCGGCGAGCGGCACGAAGTCCTTGATCAGCGGCTGACGGTTGTCGGTGCGCTTGCCCAGGCGGATGGTGTCCATCTGGGTGAGGCTGCCGATCGGCAGCGACGCGCCGCGCTTCACGAGCTCGACGCCGGCGATCAGCGTGCTGGCGACGGCACCCAGGCCGACGGTGAGCACGCCGAGCTTGCCGTTGGCGGGTGCGACGGTGGGAGACGGAGGTGTGGTCATGGCGCAGACCATAAGCAAATTTGCCCGGATGATCCGCTTTGTTCAGTAATACTTCACAATATGCAGAACCCTGCTCTCAACCTTTCGACAGCCCAGCTCACCTACCTGGTCGCCATCACACGCAATCGCACCTGGGGTGAGGCGGCGGCCTCGCTCGGGGTCACCCCCTCCGCGCTGTCGCAGGGCATCGCCGAGCTGGAGCGCCGGCTCGGTGTGCCGCTGTTCGCCACCGACGGGCGCCGACGAGTGCCGCACGAGCACACGACGCGCGTGGCCGAAGTGGCCGAGCGGGTGCTGGCCGAGCTGGACGAAGTGACGAGGTGGGCGCGAGGCGTGGGCTCGGGCCAGGTGGGGCGGCTGCGCGTGGGGATGATCGACATCGCCGCCGTGCATCACTGTCGTGAGGCTGTCCGCCGCTTCCGGCGCGCCCACCCGCAGCTGGAGGTCGGCTTCACGGTGGCCCCGACGGGCGAACTGCTCGACCGGTTGGCGCGCAGCGAACTCGATGTCGCCGTCTGCGTGGACCCTGAGGGCGCCGGTCGCTTCACCAGCACGCCGCTGCTGCGCGACGAGTTGGCCGTCTACGCCCCTGCAGGTGCCGACACCAGCGCTCCGCCGGCGAAGTGGGGGCCGTGGTTGCTGTTCCCGCGGACGTCGCGCACGCGAGTTGCGATTGATCAGCGGCTGCGATCGATCGGTGCGCCGATCGTGGTGGAGATGGAGTCGCACCAGCCTGAGGTGTTGGTGGAGATGGTGCGCCTCGGTCTGGGGTGGACGGTGCTGCCCACGACTCAGGCCGAGCACGGTCCGCACCGGCTGACGCGGGCGATGGCCGAGCCGTTGCTGAGCCGAACCATCAGTGCCGTCACCCGCCACGGCGGCGCGCTGCACCCGGCCGTCGACCCGTTCGTCGCCGCACTCGCGGCCTGATCACCGACCGGCGAGTTGCTGTTGCAGCGGTGCCGGGAAGCGGGGAGTCACCCTGGCGTCGCCGATCACCACTTGCAGCCGCTCGGCCTGCGCGGCGAGCGACTTGGCCGTGCGAACGGGGAGGGGCAGCAGCGTCTCGGTGGCAATGGTGCCGTCCTTGCGCTGCGTCCACGCGCCTACCGCTCGGCCGTTCATCCAGATCGTGGGCCCGACGTTGCCGTTGCGGTCG
>CAZREK010000361.1:0-2753 GCA_964598965.1 uncultured Bifidobacterium sp.
CACCACGGCAGCCCCCGTGACTGCCCCGCCCCCGCCCCCCTGCACCACCACGGCTTCCGGTAAGTGCAAGTGACCTCAGCACCCCTCGAGCGGGCGCTGAAGGTGATGGGCAGTCGAGCGGTGATCGTCGTTCACGGCGGCACCGAAGCGATGCTCGATTCCGCCGAGGAGCGGCTCCACCAACTGGAATCGTTGTGGAGCCGCTTCCGGCCGGACAGTGACGTCACCCGCGCCAACCGCGCGGCCGGCACCCCGGTGGTGGTGCACGAGGACACCCTGGCCATCGTGCGCCGCGCCGTCGACGGCTGGCAGCAGACCACCGGCCGTTTCGACATCACCACCCTGCCCGCCCTTCTGGCGGCCGGCTACACCCACAGCACGGTCGACGACTCGCCGGCCCCGCAACTGGCGGCCACTCGTGGCGGCGTGTGCGGGTTGGTGCGCCTCGACTACGCCGAGTCGACGATCACCGTGCCGGAAGGGTCGGCGATCGACCTCGGCGGCATCGGCAAGGGCTTCGCCGCCGACATTGTCGCCGAGGAACTGATCGAGGCCGGTGCCACCGGCGCGTTGGTGAACCTGGGCGGCGACATCACCGCGTTGGGAAAGCCCAGCGACAACAACATCTGGGTGCTGGGCATCGAGGACCCCCGCCACGCGCCCGATCACGTCGCAGTGTTCCGCCTGGAGCACGGCGGTGTCGCCACTTCGGGCACCACGGTGCGCCACTGGACGAACGCCGACGGCGCCCGCGCACACCACGTGATCGACCCGGCGACGGCGCTTCCGGCTGCGCATGGCATCACCACCGCGACCGTCATCGCGAACGACACTGCGACCGCAGAAGTGTTCGCGACTGCGGCGATGATGCTGTCCGGCGACGACGCGGTTGCCATGCTGGACGGTGTGAAACTGGCAGGGCTGGTCGTCACCGATGACGGCCGGGCCTTGCGGACAGCAACTCTCAAGGACTTCGAACTGTGAACGTGCACTCCTGGTGGTACCTCTCCCGCGCGGCGGGCATCGTCGCCTGGGTGGTGCTGGCCGTCACCTGCCTGTGGGGCATCCTGCTGATCACCCGCATGCTGAAGCCGGCCGACCGTCCGGCATGGCTGCTCGACCTGCACCGCTACTTGGGCGTGCTGTCCATCGTCACCACCCTCGCGCACGTGGTGGTGCTGCACTTCGACAAGTGGATGCACCCCTCGTGGACCGAGCTGTTCGTCCCCTGGAAGATGACCAGCCCGAACACCACGGCGTACAACGCCTCCGTGGGCTGGGGCATCATCGCCCTCTACGTGATGGTGCTGGTGCAGGTCAGCTCATGGGCGATGAAGAAGATCCCCAAGTCGCTGTGGCGCGGCATCCACCTCACCTCCTACGGGATGTTCCTGCTGGCTACCATCCACGGTCTGTGGGCAGGAACTGACACCAGCAACATGGTGCTGCTGCTCACCATGGCGGGCATCATCGGCATCCTCGCCTTCTCGTTGCTCGCGCGCATTCTGCAGGGCCGGGCGAAGAAGGTGCAGCGCGCTCAGTCGAATGCACTCACCCGGGCCTGACCTACCATCGGCTCATGTTCGAATGGAACGATGAGCAACTGATGGTCCAGGACGCCGTGCGGCGTTTCATCGACGAGGAGATCCGTCCCCACGTCGACGAGTTGGAGCACGGCGACATGCCGCCGTACGACATCTTGCGCAAGATGTTCCGCCTGTTTGGCATGGACGCCATGGCCAAGGCACGCTTCGAGAAGCAGATCGCGCGTGAAAAGGCGGGCACCCCGAAGGAAGAGGGCGAGTCGCGCGGCGACGGTAGCGGGTTGACCATGATCCCCACCATCGAGCTGTGCCGCGTGTGCCCGGGCATGGTCACCGCGATGGGCGTCAGCGTCGGCCTCACGTCGGCGGCCATCATGGCCAAGGGCACCACTCGCCAGAAGGAGCGTTGGGCGCTCGACCTGCTGACCCTGGACAAGGTGGGTTCGTGGGCGATCACCGAGCCCGGTTCGGGCAGCGACGCGTTCGGGTCGATGAAGTCCACCGCTCGCCGCGACGGCGACGACTACATCCTCAACGGCTCGAAGACCTTCATCACCAACGGCCCGTACGCCGACACAATCGTGTTCATCTGCAAGCTCGACGAAGGCAACCCGCCCGAAGAACGCAAGGTGCTCTCCTTCGTGCTCGACCGTGGCATGCCCGGCCTGGAGCAGTCCAAGCCGCTGCGCAAGATGGGCATGCACTCGTCGCCCACCGGTGAGCTGTTCCTCGACGACGTGCGCGTCGGCCGCGACCGTCTCATCGGCGAAACGGAGGACCTGCCGTCCGGCGGCCGGGATGGGGCCAAGGCGACGTTCCAGATGGAGCGCGCCGGCGTCGCCGCGATGGCCCTCGGGATCATCGAGGAGTGCCTCAAGCTCAGCGTGCAGTACGCCAAGGATCGCGTGCAGTTCGGCAAGCCGATCGGCGAGTTCCAGCTGATCCAGGAGAAGCTGGCCCGCATGGAGGTCGCCCGCCTGAACGTGCAGAACCTGGTGTTCCGCACGATCGAGATGGGCAGCCAGGGCAAGCTGATGACCCTCGCGGAGGCGTCGGCGATGAAGCTGTACAGCGCCCGCGCCGCAGTGGAGGTCGCGATGGAAACCGTGCAGATCTTCGGCGGCAACGGCTACATGAGCGAGTTCCGCGTGGAGCAGTTGGCCCGCGACTCCAAGGTGCTGCACATCTACGCCGGCACCGACGAGATCC
>CAZREK010000362.1:0-2742 GCA_964598965.1 uncultured Bifidobacterium sp.
CCATGATCGCCCTGGGGTGTGCTCCTTGAGCGATGAGCATCGCTGCGTGTTCGCCGAAGAGGTGGAGGCCGCGGTGAAGGCTCACCCGGCGGTGTACGACTGCGTGGTCACCGGCCGCCCCAGCGAACGGTGGGGCGAGGAAGTCGTCGCCATCGTGCGCGTGCGCGAGGGGCACACGGTCAGCGAGGCCGAATTGCGCGAGACAGCAGCCAACCACGTGGCGCGCTACAAGCTGCCCAAGCAGGTGGTGTTCGTCGGCGAGATCGTGCGCTCACCGGCCGGCAAGGCCGACTACCGCTGGGCACGCAGCACGGTGCTGGGCTGATCAGCGACGCGGGTCGATGGGGGTGAGAACGCCCTTGGCCTGTTCCAGCCGCTCGGCGACGGCGAGGCAGGTGAGGTCGCTGTAGCGACGACCCACCACCTGCGCACCCACCGGTGTGCCGTCGGCCATGCCCACCGGCACGACCGCGGCCGGCAGGCCGAGCAGGTTGGCCGGCAGCACCGGGCGCAGCAGCTCGAGCGTCGCCTTGGCACCCTCCAGCGAGGCGACGTCCGCGCCCAACTCGAACGGTGGTTGCGTCCAGGTGGGGATCAACAGCACGTCGTACTCGGTGAGGAACGTGTGCCATTCCTTGTCCACCCGGTTGCGGTCCGTGTAGCACGCCACCAGCTCGCCGATCGACAGCTGCGGGAACACCTCTTCGGCGTAGTTGAGGAACTTGATGCCGTCCGGGCCCATCACCATCTCGAGCAATGGGCGCTGCACGCGGAGGTCCTCGTTGAGGATCGACGCCCACAGCTCGACAGCGCGCTCGAACGATGCCGGCACGGCCTCGACGACGTCCGCGCCGCCGTCGGCAAGGGCGTCGGCTGCACCACGGATTGCGGCGGCGACCTCTGGGTGAGTGCTGCCACCGGGAGGCGTTGCGCACACAGCGACGCGCAGGCGGCGGCCCTCGGTGCGGTCGGTGAGGGTCACGGGCAGCGAGCGCGGGTCGCGGTCATGGGGGCCGGCGATCGCCAGCAGCCCGGCACGCACGTCGGCCACGTGGCGAGCCATCGGGCCGTCGGTCAGCATCAACTGCTGTGACAGACCCGGGTCTTCCGGCGGGATCACCGTCGCCCACGGCACCACGCCCTGGCTGGGCTTGATGGAGGTGATGCCGCAGCAGTGCGCCGGGTTGCGCAGCGAGCCACCGATGTCGTTGCCGAACCCCAGCGGCGACATGCCACTGGCCAGCGCCGCGCCCTCGCCACCGCTGGAGCCGCCGGTGGTGCGGGTGGGGTGCCACGGGTTGTGGGTGACACCGTGCAGCGAGCTTTCCGTGGTGACGCGCAGGCCGAGGTCGGGCAGGTTGGTGCGGCCGATGGGGATGCCGCCGGCGGCGCGCACACGCTCCACCAGCGGGCCGTCGATGGGGGCCACCGCCTCGGCCAGGATGGCGACCGACTGGGTGGTGGGCGTGCCCTCGAGGTCGAGGTTCTCCTTCACCGTCACCGGCACACCGTGGAAGACACCCAACGGCTTACCCTCGGCGACGGCGCGGTCGGCGGCGTCGGCCGCGGCCAGCGCAGTGTCGTCCAGGCGACGCACGACGGCGTTGACCCACGGGTTGACCTCGTCGATGCGCGCGAGGTGGGCCTGCACGACTTCGCGGCTGGACACCTCCTTACGGGCGATCAGTCCGGCCAGTTCCAACGCGCTCTTGCGCCACAGTTCACCGCTCATCGCCGAATGCTGCCACAGTCACCTAGCCTGTTTCGCCGTGGAGCAGCGCAGTTGGGACCGAGAGACCTTGCCTGAAGGCGAGGAAAAGGTGCAGGCGGTGCGCGAGATGTTCGACGCCATCGCGCCGCGCTACGACCTCGTCAACCGGATCATGACCTTCCGCCTCGACGTGCGCTGGCGGCGCAAGGCGGTGAAGCGCCTCGCGCTAGTGGAAGGCAGCACGGTCATCGACCTGGCCGCTGGCACGGGCGACCTGTGCATCGACCTGCAGCGCGCCGGCCACCTGCCGATCGCGTTCGACCTGTCCTACGGCATGTTGGCCGCCGACCGTAGCGGCAGCCCGCGCGCCCAGGCCGACATCCTCCGCCTGCCCCTGCCTGCCGGTTCGGTGGACGGCGCCACGTGCGGCTTCGCACTGCGCAATCTGGTCGATCTGCCCGCGTTCTTCGCCGAGCTGGCGCGCGTGGTGCGGCCCGGCGGGCGCATCGCGCTGCTGGATGTCGGCGTGCCGCACAACCCCGTGTGGCGCTGGGGCAACAACATCTACTTCGGCAAGATCGTGCCCAAGATCGGCGGCCTGTTGTCCGACGGGGCGGCCTACCGGTACTTGCCCAAGAGCGTCGCCTATCTGCCGCCGCGGGAGGAACTGGTCGCGATGCTGCGTGCGGCCGGGTTCGCCGACGCCGAGCACCACCAGCTGTCGGGGGGCCTCACCCAGCTGATGGTCGGCACCCGAGGCTGACCCACGGTGCGCGCCCACACCCGCCCGCTGGACCGTGACGTCGACCTCAACGACGTCGCCGGCGGTGATGGGTTCCTGTTCGTGCGCGACGGGGTGGGCCTGGCCGGCCAGGGTGTCGCGGCCCGGGTGCCGCTGGCGGACGTGCCGGCCGTGCTGGCCGCGATCGACCACCACGACGAGGTCAGTGGCATCACGCCGTTGGCGCTGGGTGTGGTGCCGTTCGAGCCGGGCACGCCGTGTTCGCTGGTGATCCCCCAGGTGCTGGTGG
>CAZREK010000363.1:0-2720 GCA_964598965.1 uncultured Bifidobacterium sp.
TGATCGACACGCCCGGCGTGCGGGCCGTCAGCTTGTGGTCCAGCGGCCACGGCATCGAGCGCGCTTTCGCCGACGTGTTCGAGCTGATGGACCACTGCCGCTTCCGCGACTGCAAGCACGAAGGCGAGCCCGACTGCGCCGTCACCGCGGCGGTGGAGGCCGGAACCCTCGACCCGCGCCGTCTCGGCAGCATGAAGCGTCTGGTCGCCGAGGAAGCCGTCATCGAGGACGAGCAACGAGCCAAGGAAAAAGCACTCGACCGGCGCGGTGCGCGCCGGCCGAGGCCTCGTTGACGAGTTGTGATCAGGCCGTGCGGCGGCGGCTGATGCTGAGGGCGGTGAAGCCCAGGCCAGCACCCACCACCAGCAGACCGAGGCCGATCATCACGGCGGTGGCGTCGCTACCGGTGTGCGGCATCTCCGCGTCGACCTCCGTGGTCGTGTCGCCGGGCACCACCGGGTCGGCCGGGTCAGCCGGATCGGCCGGATCGCCGGCGGGCACCGCAGGGTCACCAGGGGTGGCCGGGTCGGCCGGGTCGCCCGAGGGAACGGCCGGGATCGGTGCTTCGGCGCAGTCATCGGTGCCGCGCTCGATGTCGGCGTACTGCACGAACATCGTGTTCTCGGCGCCGTAGTACACCGTCGTGGCGTAGTGACACCAGGTGGCGAGCGTGACGATGAAGTCGCTGCCCAGCGAGTTGGCCGCGAGGATGTCGTAGAGGGTGAACGTCTCGTCGTCGAGCTGACCGGGCACGTCCAGGTTCACCATGTCGGCGTACAGGGGCATGTCGCACAGCCCCGATGTGTCGCCTTCCACCCGGAAGCGCCACTGCCAGTCATAGGGGGTGGTCTGGGCAGCAAGTACCGTCAGGTTCACCGGGTCGAGTGGGGTGCACACCGGCGGCTCGCCCAACACCGGCGGCAGCACGAAGTCGCTGAAGTCGATGTCCGGGTCCAGGCCCCACACCGGGGTGCTGGCGCCGCAGTTGTCCGGCCAGCTGACGGTGACGGTGCCGTCGCCGTTGGGGGTGATGAGGGGCAGGCACACACCCGAGGCGTGGGCGGCGGGGGCGGGGGTGACGGCGAGCGAAGCGGTCAGTGACGCGACGGCTGCGAACGAACCGGCGATCAGGCTCCGAACGAAGGTCGTGCGCATGGTGGGCTCCTTGGTGGGTGGCACCGGGTTGGTGCCGTACACCCGTACAGAGCGCGCTCCGTCGCTCGCCTCGCGGTTTTCGCGTGGCAACCTCGAAGTGTTCAGCCGAGCGAGCGGATGACGGTGACCGCGCGGTCCAGCCCAGTCAGCGCGAACCGCGCCAGCAAGCGGTCGTTGGTGCACACCAGCTCGATGTCGCCCGACAGCGACCGTGCGTGCCCGGCGGCGCCCAGCAGCATGCCCACACCTGCGTCGTCCAGCACCGACAACCCGTCGAGGTCGACGAACAGGGTGTGGCCGGCGTGGATCGCCACGGACTTCACCAAGTGGTCGCGCAACGCGGGCAGCGTGGCCAGGTCCACCTCGCCGCTGAGCCGCAGGACAGGCCGCTCGTCGACGGTGGTGAGGCGGCCGATGAGGTCCATGCGCGGCACACGCTACCCGGCCGGGCAGCGCGCACTCACGGCTGCTCGATCGCCATCGTCACCTCCGCGCTGACCTGCGCGTCGGACAGCAGTGCGCCGATCAGCGGCACAGAGGTGTCGTCGGTGTAGGTGACCCTCACCGTCACCAAGCCGTCCGCTTGCCGCACGGTGACGTCCAGTGGTTGGAGGGAGGTGGCCCGCGCGATCGCGCGATGCGCCGCTTCCACCGGCTGCGCGGACACCGACGCCGCACGCGCGCCTTCGCGCGCCGCAAACTGAACTGCAACTCGGTCGCGAGCGATGACGGCCACTTGCACGACGGCGCACAGCAGCAGGCAGACGAACGGCAGGCACAGCGCGAGTTCCACGGTGGCCTGCCCGCGGTCATGGCGTCTCACAGACGATCGATGATGCCGTCGATGACACCGTCGAACAGGTCGCCGATGCGACCCGCGCCGCCACCGGTGGTGACCCACCCGATGGCCAGCAGGGCCACGAGCGCGGCAGCGAGAAGGACGAGGGCGTACTCGGTGGTGGCCTGGCCGCTGTCGTCGCGACAGGCGACGGTGAGACGTGATTGGCGAAGTCTGGACATGAGCACTCGATTCAGGAACGCAGGGACGAGATGGCTGCAAGCAGCAAGGGGACGACGGTGGTGAGCGCGAAGGCGGGCAACGTGCAGAGCACCAGCGGGAAGGCCAGCCGCACCGGCAGTTCACGCGTGGACGCCTCGATCTGCCGGCGGCGTTCGTGGCGAGCTTCGTCAGCGAGCCGTTCGAGCACCGGGCCGAGGGGCAGGCCGTAGCGGTCGGCCGCGGCGAGGTGGTCGGCCAGCGGATTCGCGATTTGTCCGAGTTGCTGTGGCAGCGAGCCGAGCGCGTCGGCGAAGCGCTCGCCGCGAGCGCAGCGCTCGGTGACCTCCGTGAAGGCCGGACGCACCGCGGTGGGCAGCAGCGGCAGCGACGCCGCGATGGCGGTGACGGGCAGATGGCTGGCGCGCACCGCAAGCACGATGAGCTCGACGGCGTGGGGGAACGCCTGGCGCACTTCGCGGTCGCGGCGACGGTGGGACGCCTTCACGACGCTGCCCGCCGGATGATGCGACGCATCCAGACCCAGCCCGCGGAGTTGAGCACCACG
>CAZREK010000364.1:0-2716 GCA_964598965.1 uncultured Bifidobacterium sp.
CTCGCTCTACCACGACGACGTCATGGACGAAGCTGCCACACGCCGCGGCGTGGACACCGTCAACGCCCGGTGGGGCAACCTGCAGGCGATCCTCGCCGGCGACTTCCTGCTCTCCCGGGCGTCGGAGATCGCCGCCTCGTTGGGCACCGAGGTCGCAGCGCTGCTGGCGCGCACCATCGGCCGCCTGTGCGAAGGGCAGATCGAGGAGCTGCGGCACACGTACAACGTGGCCCGCCCCGAAACCAGTTATCTCAGCAGCATCAGCGGCAAGACGGCCTCGCTGTACGCCACCGCGGCGCGCATCGGCGGCATCGTCGCCGGTTTCGATCGTCCGATGATCGACGCCCTCACCGAGTACGGCGAGGCGTTCGGCATGGTGTTCCAGATCGTCGACGATCTGCTGGACATCACCGCCACCGACGAACAGTTGGGCAAGCCGGCCGGTCACGACATGGTGGAGGGTGTGTACACGTTGCCCGTGTTGCGCACCTTGCAGGCAGGTGGCGTGGCCGCCGTGGAGCTGAATGCGTTGCTGGGCAAGCCGCTGGACATGGCCGAACGCGAGAAGGCCTTGGGCATCGTTCGCGACAACGGTGGAGTCGACGCGGCGATGAGCGTGGCTCGCGAATATGCCGCCCGTGCGGCGACAGCGTGCGACCTACTGCCCGCGTCGGTGGCCACCGACGTGTTGCGCATCGCCCCGTCGGCGCTGTTGGCCACGCTGTAGAACGTCGTTCAGCGCCGCGCCGTCAGGCGTTGGGCGCCAGCTTCACCAGCTTGGCGGCGGCCTTGTAGGCCAGTTCGGCCGGCCCCTTCTCGTCCTCGCGCAGCAGGTTGGCCATGATCCGCAGCACCCACTCCATCAGCGTGCGACTGTGCATGCCCACGCGAGTGAGCTCGCGCATGAGGGTGGGCTTGCCGATGACGCGGGCGAACAGGCGCGCCACCTTGAAGTACTCGCCGTACTCCGCGTCGATGAGGCCGGGGTAGGTCTGCAGCACGGCCGGGTCGTTGCCCACCAACGCCTGGTGCAGCACCTCGGCGGCCATGCGTGCGGTCTCGTAGGCGTAGTCGATGCCTTCGCCGTTGAACGGGTTGACGCTGCCGGCCGCGTCGCCCACCACCAGGTAGCTGGGGCCGGCCTTCGGACCCACCGAGCCGCCCATCGGGATGCGGCCTCTCTTGGCCTTGGCCTCGGGGTTGCCGGGGTCGATCTCCCACCGCTCGGCCACCTGGTGCGCGTAGGCGTCGAGCAGGTGGGTGGTGTTGACGCTCTTGAAGTCGCGGAACGTGGACAGCAGGCCGACGCCGATGTTGACCGTGCCGTCACCCACGGGGAAGATCCACCCATAGCCGGGCATCGGGTTGCCGTTGCGATCCTTGACGTCGAGCGCGGACTCGATCCAGGGGTCGGCGTGCTTGGGGGTCTGCCAGTACGTGCGGATGGCCGTCCCGTACGGCCACTCGCGCGTGCGGAACGTGCCCAGCGCTCGGCCGAAGCGGCTGTTGGCGCCATCGGCCACCACCACGTACCGGGCCATGATGTCGGTGGTGGCGCCGTCCTTGGTCTGCACGGTGGCACCGCGGACGAAACCGCGATCGAGGATCGGCTGCACGGCCTCGTGGCCCTCCAGCAAGGTGGCGCCGGTGGCTTCGGCGTTGCGCGCCACCATCAGGTCGAGGTCGCGGCGGCGCACCACGTAGCCGTGCTGCGGGTACTTCGAGTGACTCGGCCACTCCAGTTCCAGCTCGCGGCCCATGCCGGTGGCGCGCAGGCCGTGGTAGCGGTGGTACGGGGCCAACGCGTCGGCCAGGCCCATTTCGGTCAGCTGGAAGACGGCGCGAGGCGTGAGACCGTCACCGCACGTCTTTTCGCGCGGGAAGGTCTTGCGTTCGACGATGGTGACGTCGTGGCCGTTGCGGGCCAGCCAATAGCCCGCTGCCGCGCCGGCGGGACCCCCGCCGATGACGAGTACGTCGGTGGATGCAGGTGCAGGCGCGCTCACGGGTGACCAGTGTGGCCGCGACTGCGGCGAACCGGGCGCGAGATCAGGCGTCGGCGGGGCTGCCGGCCAGCGGCACGCTGCCGATTTCCAGCACACCCTCGAACTTGGTGTGCAGGTCGTCGAAGGTGGCGTCGCCGGCGAGCAGTGCGGCGTAGATGGCCGAGTCGTCGGCGCACCAGGTGGCGAACTCGGCCGAAGCCTCGTCGCCGCCGCCCACGCCGTAGCGTTCCTCGCACACGACGGCCAGGATCTCGGCGTCGGTGAGCGCGGCCGCCTGGCCGGGCATGACACCCTTCACGCCGGCGATGTGCGGGCCGCCTTCGCGGTTCGGGTCGCCGTAGATCTCGACGCCGGCGTTCTGGTAGTTGACCGTGCCGAGCTTGACCCAGCGCAGCTGGTCCTCGATGTGCGGGAAGGTGAGCAGCACCTGGCCATTGTTGAACGCGTAGCCGAGGCCGCCTTCGCCGGCGGTGCCGTGGCAACCGCTGCAGGCGCCCTTGCCGGTGTAGATGGAGGCACCGGTGCTGAGCGGGCCGCTGGCCTTGGCGGGCTCGGGCCGCAGCGCGAGGACATAGAGGAAACCCCACACCGGCAGGATGCTGAGGGTGACCATCGCCCACGACGGGATCTTCTTGCGCGCCTTGTAGGCAGCGACGACCGGGATGTCGGGCTTGGCGGCCGCCGGGGTGGCGGGCACGGCCGGGGTGGCC
>CAZREK010000365.1:0-2707 GCA_964598965.1 uncultured Bifidobacterium sp.
GCCGCGAGGCGTACCCCGGCGACGTGTTCTACCTGCACAGCCGCCTGCTGGAGCGTGCGGCCAAGCTCTCGGACGAGAAGGGCGCCGGTTCGCTGACCGCTCTTCCGGTCATCGAGACCAAGGCCGGCGACGTGTCGGCGTACATCCCCACCAACGTGATCTCCATCACCGACGGTCAGGTGTACCTGCAGGACAACCTGTTCAAGTCCGGTGTCCGTCCGGCCGTCGACGTGGGCATCTCGGTGTCCCGCGTGGGTGGTGCGGCGCAGATCAAGGCGATGAAGGGCGTGTCCGGCACCCTGAAGCTGGACCTGGCCCAGTTCCGCGAGCTGGAGGCGTTCGCCACGTTCGGTTCCGAACTCGACGCGATCTCCAAGGCTCAGCTCGAGCGTGGTTACCGCTTGGTGGAGCTGCTGAAGCAGCCGCTGAACAGCCCGATGCCGGTGGAGGAGCAGATCGTGTCGGTGTTCGCCGGCACCAAGGGCTACCTCGACAGCCTGCCCGTCAACGACGTGCGTCGCTTCGAGGCCGAGCTGCTCGACCACATGCGCACCGTCCACGGTGGCCTGCTGTCCAGCATGCGTTCCAACCCGAAGGCCGACGTGCCCGGCGAACTCGGCGGGATCATCGCTGCGTTCAAGGAGCAGTTCGTCGCCGCCACCGCTGCCGCCAAGGCCGCTGACCCCACCGCCACCAGCGCGGGCGAGGTCGGCGAGGCCCACAGCGACAAGACCCTCGCAACGGAGTAAGCCATGGCTGGTGGTCAGGAGAGAATCCTTCGTGGACGCATTCGCAGCGTCCAGGCCACGAAGAAGATCACGCGCGCCATGGAGCTCATCGCTGCCTCGCGCATCGTGAAGGCTCAGCAGCGCGTTGCTGCCGCCGTGCCCTACAGCGAGCAGATCACCGAAGTGGTGAAGGACCTCGCCGCGGGCGGCGGTGGCTCGTCGCAGTCGCCGCTCTTGAAGGCTCGCCCGGAGATCAAGACCACGGCCTACGTGGTGATCACCGCCGACCGTGGTCTGTGCGGTGGTTACAACGCCGGTGTGCAGCGCGCCGCCGAGGGCGAGGTCAAGGCCGGTGTGCTCGCCGGCAGCGACTACGCACTCGTCACCGTCGGCCGCAAGGCGGAGGGCTACTTCAAGTTCCGCGGGTACAAGATCGCTGCCGCCTATGGCGGGTTCAGCGACAACCCCACGTACGCCCAGGCTCGCGAGATCGGCCAGGACGTCGTGGCCCGCTACTTGTCCGGCGAGTTCGACCGCGTGGAGCTGGTGTACACCCGCTTCATCAGCGCCGGTTCGCAGGAAGTCGTGCAGCGCCCCCTCGTCCCGCTGGACCGCGAGACGGTGCAGGGTGGCGACGGCAAGGCTCCCGACGCGGCCGGTACTCCCGCCGACTACGAGTTCGAGCCGGATCCCACGACCATCCTCGACACTTTGCTGCCGCGCTACGTGGAGGCCCGCATCTACGCGGCCCTGCTCAACGCGGCCGCCAGCGAACACGCCTTCCGCCAGCGTGCGATGAAGAGCGCCACCGACAACGCCGAGGAACTGATCAAGAACCTCAGCCGCATCATGAACCGCGCCCGCCAGGACAGCATCACCACCGAGATCATGGAGATCGTCGGCGGTGCCGAGGCCCTGTCGGGTGGCAAGAAGAACGTCCAGATCGTCGACCTCGGTGACCTCGCCGAGCTCGGCTCCAGCAACTAATCCGGCGAAAGCACCAAGGAAGACACTCCCATGACGATGACAGAGACTGACCGCAAGGACGGCCGCGTGGTCGGCATCGCCGGCCCGGTGATCGACGTCGAGTTCCAGCCCGGTTCGCTGCCGGAGCTCAACCAGGCGCTCGAGTTCACCATCACCGTCGACGGCAAGCCCGTCACGGTGCTGGCCGAGGTCGCCCAGCAGCTCGGCAACAGCCGAGTGCGCGCGGTGTGCCTGAAGCCCACCGACGGCCTCACCCGTGGCACCCCGGTGCGCAACACCGGCCGTGGCATCACGGTGCCGGTGGGCGACCGCACCCTGGGCCACGTGTGGAACGTGTGGGGCGAGGTGCTCGACGCCGACAACGCCTCGTTCAACGACATCGAGCGCTGGGAGATCCACCGCGCCGCCCCGGACTTCGCCGCCCTCGAGCCCAGCAAGCGCATGTTCGAGACCGGCATCAAGGTCATCGACCTGCTCACCCCGTACCTCGCCGGTGGCAAGATCGGTCTGTTCGGTGGTGCGGGCGTGGGCAAGACCGTGCTCATCACCGAGATGATCCGCCGCGTGGCGCAGAACCACGGTGGTGTGTCGGTGTTCGCCGGCGTCGGCGAGCGCACCCGTGAGGGCACCGACCTCCGTCTGGAGATGGAAGAGTCGGGCGTGTTCGAGAAGGCCGCCTTGGTCTTCGGCCAGATGGACGAGCCGCCGGGAGTCCGTCTGCGCGTTGCGCTCTCGGCTCTCACCATGGCCGAGTACTTCCGTGACGTGCAGAACCAGGACGTGCTGCTGTTCGTGGACAACATCTTCCGCTTCGTGCAGGCCGGCTCCGAGGTGTCCACCCTGCTCGGCCGTATGCCCTCGGCCGTGGGCTACCAGCCCACCCTGGCCGACGAGATGGGCCAGCTGCAGGAGCGCATCACCTCCACCCGTGGCCGGTCGATCACCTCGCTGCAGGCCGTGTACGTGCCCGCCGACGACTACACCGACCCGGC
>CAZREK010000366.1:0-2705 GCA_964598965.1 uncultured Bifidobacterium sp.
GGCGCTGGCGGCGTTCTGCTCCACCTTGACGGCGAACAGCTGGCCCTTCGCGACGAGGCGGCCGCTGTCGCCAAGGAGGCGGTGGCCACCTACGGGCGCTCGAACGACTCGTGGATCAATGGGTACTCGAAGGAGTTCTCCCGCACCCTTGCCGCCAAGGGCTGGATCGGCATGACGTGGCCGGACAACCCGTACAGCGGCCCGCGCCGCCCCGGCATCGACCGCCTGATCGTCGGCGAGGAGATGATCAAGGCCGGTGCGCCCATCGGCGCTTCGTGGTTCGCCGACCGTCAGATGGGCCCTGGCATCCTGGCTTTCGGCACGCCGGATCAGCAGGCCGAGTTCCTGCCCGGCATCCTCGCCGGCGAGACCACCTGGTGCATCGGCATGAGCGAGCCCAACGCGGGCAGCGACCTGGCCAGCTTGCAGACGTCTGCCGTGCGAGAAGGCGACGAGTGGGTGATCAACGGCCAGAAGATCTGGACCAGCTTCGGCGCGGTCAGCGACTACTGCTACCTCATCTGCCGCACGCGCAAGGAGGGGCCGCCGCACGCGGGCATCTCCGAGATCATCGTGCCGATGAACACCCCTGGCATCGAGGTGCGCCCGATCAAGGACATGACCACCAACCGCCACTTCTGCGAGGTGTTCTTCACCGACGTGCGCGTGCCGCTCGCCAACCTCGTGGGTGTCGAAGGTGCTGCGTTCAAGCAGACGATGAGCCAGCTGGAACACGAGCGCGGCGGCATCGACCGGTTGGTCAGCAACTTCGCGCTGTACCTGATGGCTCGCGAGCAGGCCGACAACTCCGACCCGCTGGTGCGCCAGGAGATCGCCAAGCTGGAGACCGGCTACCGCATCGGCCGCATCCTGGTGGTGCGCGAGGTGCTGAAGCAGGCACCGGCCGGCTTCAGCGCGGCCACCAAGTGCTTCTGCACGGAGCACGAGCAGCGTGTCGCCGACTTCGTGTTCCGCACGATGGGCCCGGCCGCGACGCTCTGGACCGACGTCACCCGCGGGCTGACCTACAACCCCGGTTACACGATCATGGGCGGCATGAGCAGCATCATGCGCAACATCCTCGGCGAGCGCGTGCTGGGGCTCCCCCGCTGAAGATCCCACGCACACGGCGGGCTACGTTCGCCGCATGGCAGACCTGCTGACGATCTCGTCCCGCATCATCGATTCCGGTCACGTCGACCAGATGATCAACCGCGTCAACAACGAGCTCAGCGAAATCGGCGACGGCGTGGCGATGGTGGAGAGCTTCAGCCACTGCGTCGCGCTGGACACCGCGGACGGGCTGGTGTGCTTCGACGCTTCGGGCGTGCTGACCGGCGAGGCCGTGCGCGCCGCACTGCGCGGATGGAGCACCAAGCGGGTCAGCCACCTCGTGTACACCCACGGCCACGCCGACCATGTGGGCGGCAGCACCTTCTTCCGTGACGACAAGCCGGTGGTGATCGGCCACGAGAACGTGGACCGTCGCCTCGACCGCTATGCGTACACCAACAACTGGAACCTGATCATCAACAACCGCCAGTTCGGTGGCATCTCCGGCGACCTCAACCTCACCGTCGGCGACCAGAGCACCGGCTTGGAGGTGGAGATGAAGGCCGGGGCGCGCAAGTTCCTGCCCTCCACCGTGCTGCGCCCCGACGAGACGTTCGAGACCACGCACGCGGTCACCGTCGGCGGCGAGCCGATGGAGTTCCGCCACGCTCGCGGCGAAACCGACGACCACCTGTGGGGTTGGCTGCCGAACCGCAAGGCGCTGATCACCGGCGACTTCCTCATCTGGAACTTCCCCAACGCAGGCAACCCGCAGAAGGTGCAGCGCTACCCAGGCGAATGGGCGGCCGCTCTCCGCGAGATGGCGTCGATGGGCGCCGAGTTGCTGCTGCCCGCACACGGTCTGCCCATCGAGGGCAGCGCCCGCATTTCTCGCGTACTGAACGAGGTCGCCCAGGCGCTGGAGGACATCGTCACCACCGTCGTGGCGATGATGAACGCCGGCGAAACGCTGGACACGATCATCCACACCGTGAAGGTCCCCGACGACACGCTGGCCAAGCCGTACCTGCGCCCGCTGTACGACGAGCCCGAGTTCGTGGTGCGTGGTGTGTGGCGTCTGTACGGCGGTTGGTGGGACGGTGCGGCGTCGCGCCTGAAGCCCGCACCTGACGCCGTGCTCGCGAGCGCGATCGCGGATCTGGCCGGTGGTGCCGAGGTGCTGCTTCGCCGCGGCGAGCAGGCTGCGGGCGAGGGCGACCTGCGCCTTGCCTGCCACTTCGCCGACCTCGCCGGTTGGGCGGCGCCCGACGACCCCACCATCCACGCCGGCCGCGCCGCCATCTACCTCACCCGCCGCAAGCACGAGCTCAGCCTGATGAGCAAGGGCATCTTCGCCGCCGCCGCGCGCGAGAGCCAGGTCGTGGTGGACCGCGCTACGAACGGCTGAGGCTCACCAACACCAGCGCCGCGGCGGCGATCACCAGACCGATCGTCTGCCAGCGGCCGATGCGCTCCTTGTCCACCACGAAGGCCAGCGCCACCGTGCTGGCCGGGTACAGCGACGCCACGACAGCAACGATCGACATCATGCCGCCGCGAACCGCGACCAGGTACAACAGGTTGGCCCCCATGTCGAACACGCCGGCGGTGACGGCGATCAGCAGCGAGGCACGCTCTCGCACGACCCCCGT
>CAZREK010000367.1:0-2703 GCA_964598965.1 uncultured Bifidobacterium sp.
CAAGGCCCTCCCCGAGGCACTCAGCCTGGCTCGCCAGGTCGACCTCGATCTCGTTGAGGTCGCGCCGATGGCCACGCCGCCGGTCTGTCGCATCATGGACTACGGCAAGTTCCGTTACGAGGAGAGCCAGAAGGCCAAGGAGTCGCGCAAGAAGACCGTCCACGTGTCGATCAAGGAAGTGAAATTCCGTCCCAAGATCGGCAAGGGCGACTTCGACACCAAGGTCCGCCACATGCAGGAGTTTCTCGCCGAAGGCCACAAGGTCAAGGTGACGCTCCAGTTTCGTGGTCGCGAGATGGCCCACCCGGAGCTCGGCTCCAAGATTCTCGATGCAGTGCTCGAGCAGGTCGGTCCCGCCGGCAAGGTGGAGACTCAGGCCCGGCTCGAGGGCCGCAACATGACGATGGTGCTCGCGCCGGAGAAGAAGGCTCCGCCGAAGAAGGAGAAGGCCGACAAGCCCGCTCCCGACGCGGCTCCCGCCGACGATGCTCCGGCCGTCGACCCCGCCTGACACGGCGAACACGATCCAAACGATCCACAGTTCGGCGCCGCCCGCGCCGACCAGTAGAGGAAATCCAGCATGCCCAAGATGAAGACCAGCAAGACCGCGGCCAAGCGGTTCAAGAAGACCGGTACCGGCAAGCTGCGCCGCCTGCAGCAGAACCGCCAGCACCTGTTCGAGAAGAAGCCGAGCACCCGCACCCGCCGTCTCGACGGCGAGGTCGACGTGCACCCCGGCGATGCCAAGAAGATCAAGCGCCTGCTGGGCGAGCGCTGAGAACGAGGACGAGGAAGAAGGAGACACACCATGGCCCGTGTGAAGCGCGCAGTCGGCTCGAAGAAGCACCGCAAGGCGGTCCTCGAGAAGGCGAAGGGTTATTACGGCAACAAGAGCCGCTCGGTCCGTGCGGCCAACGAGCAGGTGATGAAGAGCGGTCAGTACGCGTTCCGCGACCGCCGCGCCAAGAAGGGCGACTTCCGTCGCCTCTGGATCACCCGCATCAACGCTGCTTGCCGTCTGCCCGAGAACGACATCAGCTACAGCAAGTTCATCGACGGTCTCAACAAGGCCGGCATCGAGGTCGACCGCAAGGTGCTCAGCGATCTGGCGATCACTGACGCCGCGGCGTTCACCGCTCTCGTGCAGGCGGCCAAGGCGGCCCTCTGAGCGAGTCGCTCACCTACTCGAACCCGAAGGTTCAACGACTGCGGCGCCTCTTGGGGCGCCGCAGTGCGCGTTCCGAGGAAGGTGTGTTCGTGGTGGAGGGCCCTGGCCTCGTCGCCCAGGCGGTTGCCGCCGGGTGGGAGGTCGAGGCCCAGTTCCTCGCCCCCGGTGCGTCGGCGGTCGCCGGCGCCGGGGGAGAGGTGCACGAACTCGGCCCCAACGTCATCGAACGCGTCGCCTCCACCGAGGCCCCCCAGCCGGTGATCGCCGTGGTGCGCCAGCGTGCTGCTCAGCTGCCGACGGGCGCGGATTTCGTCGTGGTCGCCGACCGCATTGCCGACCCTGGCAACGCGGGCACGATCATCCGCTCGGCGGAGGCCTCCGGTGCGCAGGGCGTGGTCTTCACGCCCGGTTCGGTCGATCCGTTCAACCCGAAGGTCGTGCGCAGTTCCGCGGGTTCGCTGTTCCGCGTGCCGGTGGTGACCGCCGAACTCGCCGACGTGCAGGCCGCCGGCCTCGCGCTGTGGGCGACGTCGTCGCACCAGGGTGTGGCCTACACCGAGGCCGACCTCACCGGGCCGGTGGCGATCGTGATGGGCAACGAGGCCCATGGCGTGCCCGACGATGCCCCGGTGGACGGCTGGCTCACCATCCCACACGCCGGCGCGGCGGAGAGTCTCAACGTGGCGATGGCCACCACCGTGCTCGTATTCGAAGTCGCCCGCCAGCGGCGGCAGCGGTAGCATCGGCGGCATGTCGATGCAGCGATTTCGGTGCCCCCGGGCGATGCTCGGGGTGGCGCGCTGAGGTCAGCACTCGCGGCACCTGTCGATCGCCTGGGGGAGTTCACCCGGCAGATCAACCACCCATCGTGAGAGGTATCCGATGATCGAACAGATTCGTGCGGCACGTGAGGCCGCTCTCGCGCGCCTGGCAGGCGCCTCCACCAGTGAGGAGGTGCGCGCCGTCGAGCTGGAAGTGCTGGGCAAGAAGGGCACGCTCACCGACCTCAAGACCGGCCTCGGGAAGTTGGCGACGGTCGACGAGAAGAAGGCGGCCGGTCAAGCGCTGAACGAGGCGACGAGCGAAGTCTCTGCAGCGCTCGCGGCGCGCCTCGCCGAGTTCCGTCGCGCCGAGCGTGCGGTGCAGCTGGAGATCGAGCGCCTCGACCTCACCGAGATCACCCGCAAGCCCGGGCGCGGCCACGCCCATGTGGTCACCCAGGCGTGGCAGCGGCTGGAGGACGTCTTCGTCGGCCTCGGCTTCCAGGTGGCGGAAGGCCCCGAGGTGGAGACCGACTGGTACAACTTCGAGGCGCTGAACATGCCCGCCAACCACCCGGCGCGCAGCATGCACGACACCTTCTACGTGGACCACGGCGCGCCCGGTAGCACCGTGCTGCGCACACATACGTCGCCGGTACAGATCCGCGTGATGCAGACCCTGCAGCCGCCGATCTACATGGTCATGCCCGGCCGCGTGTTCCGCAACGAGACCACCGACGCCACCCACCTCGCCGTGTTCCACCAGATCGAGGG
>CAZREK010000368.1:0-2701 GCA_964598965.1 uncultured Bifidobacterium sp.
GGTGGCGATCAGGTCGCTATTCGTGCCCCCCTGGCCCCCCATCCGCATCCGCGTCTGACGACCGATCTGCTCCAACCGCTTCACCTGGTTCGGCAGCAGAATCGATTCCATTTCCTTCTTCATGTCTTCCTGAGCCGTCTTCATCTTCTCGCGAACTTCTTCCATCTTCGCGTCCCGCTCTTCCCGCGACAGATTCTGGAAGCCCGAGAACAGATCCCGCATCGAATCGCGCTGCTTCGTCCCAAGTGCTTCCAGCTTCTCGACTTGCTCGTCGACGATGCCCAGCTCCTTGCGGACTTGGTCGTTCTGCAGCAGGAACAGGTCACCCCCGCCCCCCGGGCCGCCGAACCCGAATCCCCCTCGACCGCCCGGGCCGCCGCCGCCGGGACGCCCCTGCGCCTGAGCGCTGGAAATCGCACAAAAAATGACGGTGACCGCAACGAACGACGACCAACCCAGTTTGTAATGACGAGACATCTGATAACTCCCATACCTCGAAACACACGGTTCGATGGCGAACCCCACCAGCCCGCACGACGAGGCGGGGATGCGGATGCTGCCGCCGCCGTCGCTGGCGTGGGCGATCGGTACCAGGCCGGCGGCCACCGCCGCACCGGAACCGCCGCTGGACCCGCCGGGTGAGTGGTCAGTGTTCCACGGGTTCCGGGTGGGACCCCAGGCCAGCGGCTCGGTGGTGGGCAAGCTGCCGAACTCCGGGCTGTTGGTGCGGCCGGCGACCACGAACCCGGCGCCCTTGATCCGGCTGACGAGCGTGGTGTCAGTTGGCGAGATGGGTGCTGCGTCGCGCAGCGCCTGGTTGCCGTTGGACAGGGTCTGGCCGGCGTAGTGGGCCCACAGATCCTTCAACAGCGTGGGCACGCCACGGAACGGGCCGTCGGGCAGCGGACCGTCGGCCACCTCGCGGGCGTGTTCGAACCACCGGATCACGACCGAGTTGAGCGCGGGGTCGATGCGCTCGATGCGCTCGATCGCGGCGTCGAGCAGTTCGCGGGCACTGACCTGCCCGCTGCGCACGAGAGCGGCCTGGTCGGTGGCGTCGAGCCAGCGGGTGTCGTCGGCGAGCGAAGTCATCCGCTCTGTGTAGCACTTCCGCTGTAGCGTGATCGGCTCGTGCCCACCGATGCCGCCCACGCCGCCATGTCCACCCGCGAGGTGCTGCGCTTCGGCCCGGTCCGGGCGTTGATGGTGGCCAGCTTCGTGCTGTTCACCGGCACTGCCCTGCAAGCGGCCGCCCTCGGCCTGCAGGCCTACAACATCTCCGGCCGGGAGGCCGATCTCGGCTGGATCGGCTTGTGCGAGTTCCTGCCGGCCGCGGCGTTGGTGTTGGTGACAGGTTCCGTGGCCGACCGCTTCGACCGCAAGAAGGTGGCGCTGCTGGCCATCGGCGGCGAAGTCGTGTGTTCGGTCGCGCTGCTGCTGTTCGCGCTCACCGACCCCACTGAGGTGTGGCCGCTGTTCATCATCGCCGTCGGTTACGGCGTGGCCCGCGCGTTCCTGGCGCCGTCCACGCGCCCCATGCCGGCGATGGTCGCCCCCGAAGGCGGCCTGCCGCGCGTGGTCGCGATGTGGTCCGCCACCTGGACGGGCGCCACCATTCTCGGCCCCGCTGCCTCGGGCCTGCTGTTCGCCGTGCATCCGTCGCTGGCCTACGGCGTGTCCACCTCGATGATCATGCTCGCCGGCGTCCTGATCGCCTCCTTGCACTTCGTGCGCCAGCCCGAGCGCCCCGCAGCCGACGACAAGCCGACCTTCCGTTCCGCGATCGAAGGGCTGGTGTTCGTCCGCCGTACACCGATCCTCCTCGCGGCGATCGGTCTCGACCTGTTCGCAGTGCTGTTCGGCGGGGCGGTGGCGCTGTTGCCTGCCATCGCCGAGGACCGACTCGGGGTCGGCGATGTCGGGTACGGCTTCCTGCGCGCCGCGCCCGGTGCCGGTGCGGCGTTGATGGCCGTGTTCCTCGCCTTCCGCCCGTTGAAGCGGCACATCGGCCGCAATCTGTTGTACGCCGTGCTGGTGTTCGGTGCCGCCACTGTGGCGCTGGGCCTCACTCGTTCCTACGTGGTCGCGTTCGCGGCGCTGGTCGTCCTGGCTGGTGCCGACATGATCAGCGTGTTCATCCGCGGCTCGCTGGTGCCGCTGGTGACCCCGGACGAGAAGCGCGGGCGGGTGATGGCCGTGGAGAACGTGTTCATCGGTGCCAGCAACGAGCTGGGCGCGTTCGAGTCCGGGATCGTCGCTCAAGCGGTGGGCACACCGGCGACGGTGATCGGTGGTGGCATCGCCACGATCGTCGTGGTCGGCGTCTGGTGGTTGGGGTTCCCGTCACTGCGCAGAGTCGACCGCTTCGAGGATCTCGGCCACTAGCGGGCCAGCCGCCAGCACTACTTGCGGCGGACCATCCACTTCAAGCGGTGGGCGCGCTCGAACGCGGCTTCGGTGGCCAGGCCGCCGACGGTGGCGGCGAAGGTGGGGTAGGCGTGGACCAGACCGGCCAGCTGGTCGATGCGGACGCCCTCGCGCACGGCGAGCGCCAGTTCGTGCACGATCTCGCCGGCGGCGGGGGCCAGCACGTGGGCGCCGACCACCTTGTCCTTGACCGTCACGACCATCACGGCCCCCTCGGTGCGCGCCTCGCTGCGTGCTCGGTCGTTGGCGGCCAGCTCCGCCAGCCACACGTCGG
>CAZREK010000369.1:0-2676 GCA_964598965.1 uncultured Bifidobacterium sp.
GGCTCGGTCAGCGACGAGCAGGTCACCTACGTCAACGCTCCGCAGCTGGCCAAGGACCACGGGGTGGAGTTGCGCGAGGCGAAGTCCGCTTCGTCGCCCGACTTCGTCAACTTGCTCAGCCTGCGCGGCGGCGGCCACACGTTGTCGGGCACCCTGGTGGGCCGACGCAGCGAGCAGCGCATCGTGATGATCGACGACCACCACTTCGACGTGCCGCCTGCCGAGCACATGCTCGTGGTCAAGAACGACGACCGTCCGGGCGTGATCGGCACGGTCGGCACGCTGCTGGGTGTCGCTGCGATCAACATCGCCGACATGGATGTGGGCCGCGCCGCGGTGCCGGGCACCGCCACCATGCTGATCGCCACCACCGCGCAGGTGCCCGACGACGTGCTGTTCGAGCTGCGTCGCTCGCCGGGCATCATCAGCGCCGTCCGCCTGGCCGGCTGAGGCGGCGCGTCAGCCGCGGCCGGCGCACAAGGCGTCGCGGGTGCGCTCGGCCTCGGCGCGGGCAGCAGCGGCGAAGTCCGGGCCCGATGACGCATACAGGATCGCGCGTGACGAGTTGACCACCATGCCGTATTCGCTGCTGTCGAGTCCGGCGGCGACGGTGGCCGGAATGTCGCCGCCCTGGGCGCCAACGCCGGGCACCAGCAAGGGCAGGTCGCCCACCAGCGCCCGTACCTCGGCCAACTCCTGCGGGTAGGTGGCGCCCACCACCAGGCCGCAGTCGCCGATCTGCTGCCACTGTTCGGCGACCCGCTGCGCGACGTGCTGGTACAGCGGGCGGCCGTCGACGGGCAGGGACTGGAAGTCGCCGCTGCCCGGGTTGCTGGTGCGGCACAGCACGAACACACCGCCCTCGGGGTGGCGCAGGAAGGGTTCCACCGAATCGCCGCCCAGGTACGGGTTGACGGTCACCACGTGGGCGCCGTAGCGGTCGAAGGCCTCCGCTGCGTACTGCTCGGCCGTGCTGCCGATGTCGCCGCGCTTGGCGTCCAGCACCAGCAGCGCGTGTGGGTGACAATCACGGATGTACACGCACAGATGCTCGAGATCGGCCTCTGCGCCGGTGGCGGCGAAGTAGGCGATCTGCGGTTTGAACGCGCACACCAGGTCGGCGGTGGCATCGACGATCTCGCGGCAGAAGTCGAACACCGAACCGTTGACGACCTCTGGGAAGCGGGTGGGGTCGGGGTCGAGCCCCACGCAGAGCATCGAGCCGGAGTGCTCCCACGCAGCCTGCAGGTGTCGGTGGAAACCCATCGATGCCGACTCTACTGGCGAGGGCGCGCTACTTCTCGCAGGCCCAGCCGTTGTCCTCCAGCGTGCACTTGGACCATGTGCCGGCGGGGATCGGCGGGATGGATCGCGTCCACCACTTCTTGGGGATGTAGTAGTTCGACGGGATCGGTTGCCCGGTGGAGGTCACCGTCGGCCGCGTGGCCCCAGCCGTTGTGGTGGGTGCAGCTGTGGTGGTGGGGGCGGCCGTGGTGGTGGGCGCAGCGGTGACCGGGGCAGCCGTCGTCGCCGGGGCAGCGGTGGTGGCCGGTGCGGGGGTGGTGGCGGGCGCCGCCGTGGTGCCCGTGCGCTGGGCGCCGGCGCTGGCGTTGGTGGGCGCCTGCGCCGCCGGAGCGGCCGTCACGGCCGTGGAGTCGGCAGCGGGTGCCGGCACGGTGGTGACCACCAAGTCGGTGACGATCGTCGGGGCCGAATCCGCCTGTTCCAGTGGGCCGAAGCCGCCGAGCGTCGCGAACGCTGCGGTTCCGAGGGCGAAGGTGAGCGCAACCATCGATGTCGCCGCGGTTGCCGTTCGCTTGTCCATTCGTTCCGATGTCCCTGTTCCGCCCAAGTGGTCGCAGGATTATCGGAGCGACGTTCGCTGAGCTTGAGCGGCCAATCAGTCGTCGAGCGTGATCGCAGCCGTCGGGCACATGTCGGCCGCCACTCGCACCCGGTCGTGGAACTCGGGTGCAGGTTCCTCCTGCAGCACGTACATGTAGCCGTCGTCGCGTACCTCGAACACCTCGGGGCACACCTGCATGCAGCCGCCGGTGCTGGCGCACACGCTGTAGTCGACGTTCACCTTCATGTTCTTGCCCTTCCGCTTAGGCCTTGGCCCGACGGTAGCCGTCGGCCTCGGCAGCAGTCGTGTCGGCGTAGCACCGCACCGGGGTGGTGCGGTCGTACGAGCGGCCATCCGGCACGTGGAAGATGCCCGATGCAGCCACCTTCACCGGGTACCCAGCGGGGCACTGGCCGTCCACCGGTTCCACCCAAGTCGGCGCTGGGGCGGGCGTGGGGCCCGCCTGAACGCCACCTTGTGCGATGGGCCGCCAATTCGGCGCTGAGGCCGCCTCAGAGGCCGCCTGACCGCCGACTTGGGTGGTGGAGGCGGCCATGCGCCGGGCCAATGCCCAGGCCGCCCCGGCGAGGAGGATGAGCAGGAACGGCCAGCTGCGGGATCTGCGAGTTGCCATGGTTCAGCCCTGGTGCCGTTCGTGAGCGTTGAGCACGGCGCGCAACGCAGCGGTGATGGTGCTGGCGTGCTTGCCCACGCCCCACTTGATCGTGCCGTCCGGCGTGCGAGTCTCGAGGTACGCGACGGCGATCGCCTCGCTGCCCGCGCCCAGCGCGTGCTCGGCGTAGTCGACGACGTCGAGCGTGGCACCCAGG
>CAZREK010000370.1:0-2675 GCA_964598965.1 uncultured Bifidobacterium sp.
AGACGGACGAGGGCGTCGCTTTCGTATTCCACGGCGCTTCGCCCGTCATCGCGAACGGGTCGATGGAATCCATGGCCACGGTCGGCGCCCAGATGACGTCCGCGCAGCGGTGCTGCTCCTGCGTCGGCACCCCGAACCACAGGTCCGCACCCAGGGGTTCGGCCAACTTGCGCAACCGGGTGCCGGGCATCTCGCCCGTGGCGCGGTGCACGATGCCACCCACCAGATGCCCGTAGGTGTTGGTGTGGTACACGTGCCGCGAACCAGGTTCGAACCACGGCTCGGTGGCCGCCAGCGCGCTGGTCATGCGGTCCCAGTCCCACAGGTCGTCGTTGGTCAGCCGCTCGCGGATGGCGGGCACACCGGCCTGGTGGCACAGCGCCTGGCGCACGGTTGCGTGCTGCTTGCCCTGTTGCGCGAACTCGGGCCACACCGAGGCGATCGGGTCGTCCAGCCTCACCAGGCCCTGGTCGACGGCCTGCAGCACCAGCACGGCCACGATCGCCTTGCCCACGGAGTAGAAGTCGATGATCGTGTCGTGCTGCCACGGCCGCGTGCGCGCCTCGTCGGCCCAGCCGCCGACGAGGTCCACCACGACCTCGCCGTCCTGCACCACGCACACGGCCGCGCCGACCTCGCCGCGTTCGGCGAAGTTGGCCGCGAACGCGTCCTTCACGCTGCCGTACCCGGGAGCGCAGAGTCCAGTGATCGGCACGTCCATGTGCCGATCCTGTCAGGTCACTTCGCTCGCTTCGGGCCTCGGAGCAACAAGAAGGCGGCGGCGACCGCGGACACCGCGACGCCCACCCACATCGACTGCACCCAGGCATCCACGAAGGCGTGCTTGGCCGCTTCGAAGATCGGCACGCCGGCCTCGCCCGCCTGCTGCGCCACGCCCGCGGCCGTCGCGATGCCTTCGCTGGCCGGGTTCACCAGCTCCGGCGGGTAGCCGACCAGAGCTTCACGCATGTTGGAGCGGAAGGCGGAGCTGAGCACCGAGCCCAGCAGCGCCATTCCGATTGCACCGCCCAACTCGCGGGAGGTGTCGTTCAGCGCCGAGGCAACGCCCTGCTTGTCCTGCGGCAGCGTCTCGGTGATCGCCGCGGTCGCAGGCGTCATTGTGAGGCCCATGCCCAGACCGATGCCCAGCAGGCCGGGCAGCACCGACAGGTAACCGCCCTCCACCGATGCCCGCAGAGCGAGGGTCACCAGACCGAGCGAGAAGATCACCACGCCGGTCAGCATCGTGTTACGGGACCCGAAGCGCTGGGCGATCTTCGGAGCGACGGTGGACATCGGCATCATCATCAGCGCCATCGGCAACATGCCGGCGGCGGACTTCAGCGCCGACCAGCCGACCACCGCCTGGAAGTAGGGGAACAACACCAGGAAGATGCCGAACATCACGGCGAACACGATGGTGAGGGTGACGGTGCCCGACGCCAGGCCGCGGTCGCGGAACGTGGAAATGTCGAGCAACGGGTTCACGTGCCGGCGTTCCCACGCCACGAACGCGACCAGCGCGATCACTGCCGCCACCAAGGCGGTTACCGTAATGACGTCAGTCCAGCCCAGTTCGGGGCCCTCGTGGAAGCCGAGGACCACACCGCCGATGGCGATCGCCGACAGGATCGAACCCAACGTGTCGAAGTTGTGGTGCGTGTGCTCACGAGAGTTCGGCGCGTAGCGAGCGGTCATCGTTGCCCCGACGGCCACCAGCACCAGCGGAAGCGCGAACACCCATCGCCACGTGAGGACGTCCACCATCGCCGCGGACACGAACAGGCCGATCATGCCGCCACTGCCGGCGAACCCGGCCCACACACCGATCGCCCGGGCGCGGTCCTCGGGCGGGAAGCTGGACGTGACCACGGAGAGGGTGACGGGCATGATCATCGCTGCGCCGATGCCGGCCAGCGCGCGGATGGCGATCATCATGCCGGTGCTCTGCGCCATTGGGGCCAGGACGTTCGCCAGACCGAACACGGTGAGGCCGGTGAGCAACACCGGCTTGCGACCCCAACGGTCGCCGATCGCCCCCACCGGCAACAGCAGCGCGGCGAGCGCCAGCGTGTAGGCGTTGATGATCCAGAGCACGCCGCTCTGGGTGGCGCCGAGGTCGCGGGCCATTGCTTCCTGGGCGACGTTGAGACCGGAAACGGATGCCACCACCGCCACCAGCGAGGTGCACATGGCGATGAGGATGTTGCGCTGGGCGCGCTTGTCGGTGGCGAGGAGCGTGCCCTCGTCGTCGACCGCGAAGGTGGGGGGTGCGGCGGAAGTGGTGGTCATAACGAAACGAAACGGTATCGTTGCGTTTGACCGATGAACACTGTGCCTGCCGTCACTGCGGACGATGTCGATCCGCGTATCGCCCGCAGCCGGGCGAAGTTGTTGGCTGCCGCCACCGATCTGCTGGTGGAATCCGGCCCGCGAGGCGTGACGGTCGATGCCGTGGCCGAACGATCAGGTGTGGCCAAGTCCACGCTCTATCGCCACTGGTCGTCGCGTGACGAGTTGCTGGTGGCCGTCATGCGTTGCCATGTGCCGGACATGCAGCCGGTCGACCCGGCCCTCGGGTTCGAGGCGGCGTTGCGCAGCAAGATGGCCACCGCCGTGCGGGTGTTCTCCGACCGCGAGTGGGTGCGCATCCTGCCCGCGCTGCTGTCACTGCA
>CAZREK010000371.1:0-2674 GCA_964598965.1 uncultured Bifidobacterium sp.
CCAACCTGTACGGCGCCCGGCAGCGGCCCAACGGCGGCGTCGCTGGTGCCTTCGCCCACGCTCTGTCGCAGCGGGTCGTACCCACGATGGCCGGTGACGGCCGCCAGAGCCGCGACTTCCTGTACATCGACGACGCCGTCGACGCGTTGGTGCGGGCCGCGACCAAGGGCGGGGGACTGGTCGTCAACGTCGGCAGCGGCGTCGCCACCTCAGTGCGCGACCTCTGGGAGCTGATGGCCGGCCCGGACGGTGCGTTCCCCGCGTCGACACCTCGGCGGCGCGACGACGTCACCCGCTTCGCGTTGTCGCCGACCCGCGCTCGTATCCACCTCGCCTGGGCGCCGTGGACGGAGTTGTCCGTGGGGCTGCGTACGATGAAGAACCGCCGCTGACCAGCGGCGATTGCCGGATTACCGGCCGAGCTTGGCGGTCTCCAGAGCGAGGTCGTGCTCGACCATCATCTTGACCAGGGTGGGGAAGTCGACCTCGGGCTTCCAGCCGAGCTTCTCGCGGGCCTTGGCGGGGTCGCCGATCAGCAGATCGACTTCGGCCGGGCGGTAGAACTTCTGGTCCTGGCGGACGTACTTCTGCCAGTCGTCGATGCCGGCCGTGGCGAAGGCGAGCTCCACCAGCTCGTGGCCGGTGTGGGTCTCGCCGGTGGCGACCACATAGTCGTCCGGAGCGTCTTGCTGCAGCATCAGCCACATCGCCTTCACGTAGTCGCCGGCGTAGCCCCAGTCGCGCTTGAAGTCGAGGTTGCCGAGCACCAGCTCGTCCTGCAGGCCCAGCTTGATGCGGGCGACAGCGTTGGTGACCTTGCGGGTGACGAACTCCATGCCGCGGCGGGGACCCTCGTGGTTGAAGAGGATGCCGCTGCAGGCGAACATGTCGTAGCTCTCGCGGTAGTTCACCACGATGTCGTGGCCGAACACCTTGGCGCAGCCGTACGGCGAGCGCGGGTGGAACGGGGTGCGCTCGGTCTGCGGTGTTTCGCGGACCTTGCCGAACATCTCGCTGCTGCTGGCCTGGTAGAAGCGGATGGGGTTGTTCTGCGCCCCGCCGACCATGCGAATCGCCTCGAGCATGCGCAGCACGCCGAGACCGGTGATGTTGGCGGTCAGTTCCGCCTGGTTGAAGCTGAGCGCGACGAACGAGATGGCGCCGAGGTTGTACACCTCGTCGGGCTGGGTGTACTCCAACGCCTTGACCAGTGAGGGCAGGTCGGCGAGGTCGCCGGGCACGGCCTCGATGAAGGGGAACTCGTCACGGACCTTCTCCATCCGCGGGTTGTTCTGGCCCTTCACCATGCCGAACACCTCGTAGCCCTTGCTGTGCAAGAACTCCGCCAGGTGTTGGCCGTCCTGTCCTGTGATGCCGGTGATGAATGCGCGAGGCATGGTGGGCTCGTCTCCGCTTCTCGAGGTCGCTTGAGTCTACGGGGGCAGAGGTCGCTCCAGGCGGTTGCCCCAGTAGTGTCGCCCCGGATGGACACCGTTCGCGTAGCTTTCGACGTCGGCCCGCTGCAGGGCCCGCGCAGCGGAGTCGGGCTGTCGGTGGCCGCCATGCACGAACATCTGGGTGCACGCCAGGACGTGTCGTTGATCGACTACCTGGTGTCGTTCCGTGCGCCCCGCTCTGCGCTGCGGCGGCGGCTGCCGTTCCCGGCGGCGCTGGCACATCGTGCGTGGGCGCTGGGCGAGCGCCCGCGTGCCGACCGCTGGCTCCGCGGGGCGGACGTCGTCCACGGCACGAACTATGTCGTACCGCCGGTGTCGCTGCCGAGCGTCGTGACCGTGCACGACTGCTGGTTCCTGCAGCAGCCCGACGCGCTGGTTGCTCCGTCCGTACGCCGTAGCGGACAGGTGCTGCGCCGGTCGCTCGCCGCGGGTGCAGCGGTACACGCGCCGTCCCAGGCCACGGCCGCGGCCGTCCGCGACCTCTTCCCGGGCACACCGGTCACCGTGGTGCGGTGGGGTGCGCTACCGCTCGCGGCACCCCCAGAGGTGGCGCCGGTCCCGGATCTCGCAGGTGTTCGTTTCGTTCTCGCCATCGGCACGCTCGAGCGGCGTAAGAACCTGCCCGCGTTGGTTCGCTCCTTCGGGCGCATCGCCGGCGACCACCCCGGTCTGCGACTGGTGTTGGCCGGTGCCGACGGCGACGACCGGCCGGCGATCGATGCCGCGGTCGACGAACTCGGGTCGCGCGCAGATCAAGTCTTGTTCGTCGGTCGCGTGGCCGACGAGGTGCGCTCCTGGCTGCTGCACCACGCCGCGGTGGTCGCGTATCCGTCGCTGGACGAGGGCTTCGGCTTCCCGTTGCTCGATGCCATGCAGGCGGAGGTCCCGCTGGTGGCCAGCAATGCCGGTGCGATCCCGGAAGTCGCCGGCGACGCTGCCCTTCTCGCTGCTGCGTCGGATGTCGACGCGCTCGCAGGGAACCTCCACTCGGTGCTGGCCGACGCGACGTTGGCCGAGCGTTTGGTGGCCGCCGGTCGCCGCCGGCGGAACGAGTTCCGCTGGTCGGAGTGCGCCGATGGGCTGGCAACGATGTACCACTTGCTCGCGGAGGGATCACGATGACGGTGGCGGTGCTGTGCGGCGGGGTGGGGGCGGCCAGGTTCCTCACCGGCTTGGCTGGGGTCGGAGAAATAATTCTTTAGCTCCTTAAGAGCCTC
>CAZREK010000372.1:0-2667 GCA_964598965.1 uncultured Bifidobacterium sp.
GTGCGATCGCGCCGTTCAACTTCCCGCTCAACCTGGTGGTGCACAAGGTCGGGCCGGCCATCGCGGCCGGGTGCCCGGTGGTGCTGAAGCCCGCCAGCCAGACACCGTTCAGCAGCATCGAGCTGGCGAAGATGCTGATCGAGGAGTGCGGTCTGCCGCCCGAGTACCTGCAGGTGGTCACCGGTGGTGGCGGCACGGTTGGTAACGCGATCGTCGACCATCCGGACATCGCATTGATCACCTTCACCGGTTCGCCGGGGGTCGGTTGGGCAATTCGTGCCCGGGCGCCGCGCAAGCGGGTGGGGCTCGAGCTGGGCAACAACGCCCCGTGCATCATCGAGCCGGACGGCGACTGGAAGACCGCCGCCGCCAAGATCAAGGTTGCCGGCTTCAGCCATGCGGGCCAGAGCTGCATCTCCACGCAACGCGTGCTGGTGCACCGCTCGATCGCTGCTGACTTCACCGAGGCACTCGCCGCTCATGTGGAGACGCTGGTGGTGGGTGACCCGATGGACGAAGCCACCGACGTGTCCGCGCTGATCTCCACCGGCGAACGCGACCGTGTCGCCAGTTGGATCGAGGAGGCCCGCGGGTCCGGCGCCCGCATCGCGGCCGGTGGCGTGGTGCAGGCCGACGGCGTGCTGCGCCCGACCGTCGTGGCCGACGCCGACCCGTCGCTGAAGGTGTGCACGCACGAAGTGTTCGGGCCGGTGGTGGCAGTCACGCCGTACGACACGCTGGACGAGGCGCTGGCGTTGGCCAACGACACCACGTTCGGCCTGCAAGCGGCCATCTTCACCGCCGACATCACCAAGGCGCTGAAGGCGGTGCAGGTGCTCGATTTCGGTGGCGTGCTGGTCAACGAGGTGCCCACGTGGCGGGCCGACCAGCAGCCCTACGGTGGCCTGCGCGACAGCGGCAACACCCGCGAGGGTCCGGCCTACAGCGTGAAGGAGATGACCGAACTGAAGATGGTGGTGCTCTCCTAGAGCGCTGGCTCAGGCCGGCGTGGCCACACGCACCGTGTTGCGGCCTTCCGCCTTGGCGCGGTACATGGCTGCGTCGGCAGCGCTGAGTGCCTCGTGGAACGCCCCGGCCTGCCCCAGCGCGGCGACGCCGAACGAACCCGTGACGGTCACCGACACGGGACAGTTCTTCGCTGCGGCATCGGCAAGCGCGACGCGGCAGCGCTCGGCGCAGGCGGTGGCTTCCTCCACGCTGGTGTTCGGCAACAGGATGATGAACTCCTCGCCGCCCCAACGCGCCAAGACGTCCCCGGTACGCATCTGCCCGCGCAACACCTCTGCACAATGGGCCAGCACGCGGTCGCCCACCACGTGCCCGTACTGATCGTTGACCGCCTTGAACTCGTCGAGGTCGAGCAGGACCAGCGCCGCGGGGGACGGGCGGGAGTCGAACTGCTGCGTGTGGTCGACGACGTGTTGCAGGAAGGCGCGGCGATTGAGGGTCTGCGTGAGCGCGTCGCGGTTGGCGAGTTGGTTGGACAACGTCAGCGCTTCGTGCAGTTGCAGGTTCACCTTCGCCAAGTCGTCGCGGTGCTCGCGGACACGCGCGTGCAGTTGGGTGATGCGCTCGAGCAGCAAGCGATTGGCGATCTCGTTGTGCACCTGGCGCACGGTCTGGCGTTGCAGGTTGAACGCGTGCATGCCGAGCACCAGGTGGTACAGCAGATTGCAGACCAGGAATGGCACGCGTGTGGCGTGATCATGGTCCAGCAGGACGCGCAGCGACAGGCACGCCCAGAACACGAACAGGACGATCACGACCGATCGCTTGCTGACGGAGGCGACGAGCACGGCGACACCTTCGACGGCGATGATGGCCACGAGGCCGAGCACCGATGCGCTGTGTTCGAACACCGGCGAAGGGGCGAAGAAGATGACGCTCGCCCAGCTCAGCGCCACTGCGGCCATCCAGGCGTCCATGACCTTCGCGTAGCCCTGGATGACAGCTTCCTCGGGTCCGAGTGCACCGAGGCGCTGCGACAGCCAATGGCTGCCTGCGGCCATCACCATGCGGGCGACGACGAACACCGCCACCTGCCACAGCGCGGCGGACCAGGCGAAGATGGTGGCGATCAGGAGCGTGCCGATGATGCCGGTGATCACGATGTCGCGGTCGCTGTATGCCAGGCGGGCGAGCATGCCGGCCTGCAGCTGCTGATCCGAGACAACGACGAAGTCGTCGGCTGATTCGTCGAAGTGCGACGACTCCATCGGTTCACGCCTCCCGGCGCGTCACCCTAGCTCGTCCCGCCGAATGGAACGGCGGCGCGAACTGGCGTCAGATGGAGCGACCAGCGGCCGCCCAGTATTCGTCCTTCAGCAAGCGCTTGTAGAGCTTCCCCGTGGGGTGACGAGGACGTTCCGCACGGAAGTCGATGGAGCGCGGGCACTTCACGTCCGCCAGCTGCGAACGGCAGTAGGCCACCAACTCCTTGGCAAGAGCGTCGGCTTCCTCGGCGCTAGAGGGCATCGTCACCGGCTGCACGACCGCCTTGACTTCTTCGCCGAAGTCGTCGTTGGGGACGCCGAAGACGGCGACGTCCACCACCTTGGGGTGGGTGACGAGCACGTTCTCCGCTTCCTGCGGGTAGATGTTCACGCCGCCGGAGATGATCATGTACGCCTTGCGGTCGGTGAGGTA
>CAZREK010000373.1:0-2659 GCA_964598965.1 uncultured Bifidobacterium sp.
AGTCCGTGGCCCGCCGGACAATCCCCCGCATTGCGGACCGCCATCCACCCAAAGGTTGCCGCCGGGGCAAAGCGCCGGGGTGCAAGCTGGGCGTATGACGGCGATACAGGTACGCGGGTTGCGCAAGATGTACGGCGACTTCGCGGCAGTGGACGGGGTCGACCTCGACGTGGACGACGGCGAGATCGTGGCCGTCCTGGGCCCCAATGGGGCCGGCAAGACCACGACGGTCGAGATCTGCGAGGGCTACCGCCGCCGTGACGCGGGCGAGGTGACCGTCTTGGGCACCGACCCCGCCCACGCCGACCGGGCGTGGCGCGAGCGGGTCGGCATCGTGCTGCAGACCACCGGCTTCACCGACGAGCTGACGGTGCGCGAAACAGTGGCCCACTTCGCAGCCATGTACCGCAACCCGCGGCCTGTGGATGAGCTGATCGACATCGTGGGCCTCACCGAGAAGACCACCTCGAAGGCCAGCAGCCTGTCGGGCGGCCAGCAGCGCCGCCTGGACGTGGCGATCGGCGTCGTCGGTCGCCCCGAACTGCTGTTCCTGGACGAACCCACCACCGGCTTCGACCCCGAGGCGCGGCGCCAGTTCTGGGGCCTCATCCACGCGCTGCGCGATCAAGGCACCACCATCGTGCTGACCACTCACTACCTCGAGGAAGCCGAGGCCCTGGCCGACCGCGTGGCCGTACTGGCAGGCGGCAAGGTGCTGGCGGTCGGCACACCGCACACGCTGGGTGGACGTGCCGACGCGGCGGCGATCGTGCGCTGGATCGACGACGACGGGCACCACGAGCAACGGTCCGACGAACCCACCAGGGTGGTGGCCGAGTTGTCGACCCGCTTCGGCGGGGAGGTACCGGGGCTCACCGTCTCACGGCCCACGCTGGAAGACGTGTACCTGCAGATGATCGGAGCCGCACGATGAGCACCGGAACCGGCACCCTCACCCTCGGCCGTCTGCGCACCGGCGTGGAGCTGAAGAACCTGTGGCGCAGCCGTCAGGCGTTCGGCTTCACGATCGCCTTCCCGGTGATGATGCTGCTGCTGTTCGGCAGCATCTTCACTGGCATCATCGACAACACCGGTGTCCAGGTCAGTCAGGTGTACGTCGCGGGCATCATGGGCTCCACCTTCATGTCCACGGCGTTCGTCAGCCTCGCGATCGGGATCGCCATCGAACGAGAGTCGGGCATGCTGAAGCGCCTGGCTGGCACACCCATGCCTCCCGCGGCCTACTTCATCGGCAAGATCGGCATGGTGATCACCACGGTGATCGTGCAGGTCGCCGTGCTGATGGGGATCGGCGTGGCCTTCTTCCACATCGATCTGCCCACCAGTGCCAAGTCCTGGGCGATCTTCGCCGCGGTCTTCCTGCTCGGCATCACGGCCAGCACCCTGCTCGGCATCGCCGTCGGCAGCTGGATCAAGGACTCCAAGTCCGGCCCGGCGGTCGTGAACCTGCCGTTCGTCGCCTTGCAGTTCATTTCCGGTGTCTGGATCAACGTCGACATGCTGCCCACCTGGCTGCAGAAGACCTCACAGGTGTTCCCGCTGCACTGGATCTGCCGAGGAATGCGCCAGGCGCTGCTGCCGGACGCCTTCAAGATGGTGGAGACCGGTGGCAGTTGGCAGCTGACGACCGGGCTCGCCGTGCTGGCAGCTTGGTGCGTCGTCGGCTTCGTCGTGTGCGCCAAGTCATTCCGCTGGACGCGAGGCTGAATCCGCCTCGCGGTGGCCCCTGTGTCGCCGAATCGTCATCTCTTTGGGATGTCCAAGAGTTTCTGACCCCACCGCGAACTGGCTAGATTCGCCACGTTTGCCCAACCAAGCGTGGCTCCACGTGCCGCGCCCGAATCACCCCGGGGGATCACCGGTGCCAGCAACTCTTGCCGCCGAAGGCGGCTATCAGGTATTCGAGCTGAAGGGTGGTGAGTGGGTCGTACTGCTGCTCTCCGCAGCGGCAGCACTGCTCGCCATCGCCGTCGGCTTCTTCCTCGTCAAGAAGGTCATGGCCGCTGACGAGGGCTCGCCGAAGATGAAGGAGATCGCCAAGGCGATCCAGGAGGGCGCCCTGGCGTACCTCAAGCGGCAGTTCAAGACGATCGGCTTCATCCTCGTGCCGCTCGCCGTGATCGTGTTCTTCACCAGCACGGAGATCCTGAAGGAGGACGGCTCGAGCGCTCTGTCGTTCGCCCAGTCCGGCCTGTTCCGCACGATCGCCTTCCTGCTCGGCTGCATGGCCTCGGGCCTCACCGGCTACATCGGCATGACGCTGGCCACCCGCGGCAACGTCCGCACCGCCGCTGCAGCGCTCACCAACAGCATGCCCAAGGCGCTGACGGTGGCCTTCCGCACCGGTGGCGTCGCCGGCATGTTCACCGTCGGCCTCGGCCTGCTCGGTGCCACCGGCATCATCATGCTGTTCCAGAACACCAGCTCGGCGATCCTGGTCGGCTTCGGCTTCGGCGGTTCGCTGCTGGCCCTGTTCCTCCGCGTCGGCGGCGGTATCTTCACCAAGGCGGCCGACGTAGGCGCCGACCTGGTGGGCAAGGTCGAGGCGGGCATCCCCGAGGACGACCCGCGCAACCCGGCCACCATCGCCGACAACGTCGGCGACAACGTCGGCGACTGCGCCGGCATGGCCGCCGAC
>CAZREK010000374.1:0-2636 GCA_964598965.1 uncultured Bifidobacterium sp.
ATGCACGCGTGTGCCCTCCCCCACCAACAAACCGCACGCCTCCAGCGGATAGGCACGATACGCGGCCGCAACCATCTGTGCGTACGCATCGGCGGGAAAGCTGAGGGTCGAATCACCGCTCATCGGTGGGGAAGGGTACCGCTACCCTGAAGCCCCTGATGGCACCCCACCGCGACCGCACCAACAAGTTTGGCAACAAGCTCGTTGCCAGCAATCGGCGCGCTCATCGCGACTACGACATCGTCGACTCGTTCGAGGCCGGCATCGTGCTCAGTGGCAGCGAGGTGAAGGCGCTGCGTGAGGGCCACGCACAGATCGCCGATGCGTTCGCCCGTGTCATCAACGGGCAGCTGTGGCTGGACGGTGTGCACATTCCGCCGTACCAGATGGCGCACGGCATCGGCGCCCACGACCCCGACCGCGCGCGCAAGCTGCTGATGCACCGCCGCGAGATCGAGAAGCTGTCGCACCAGGTGTCGATCGACCACCTCGCGCTCATCCCTCTCTCGCTGTACTTCAAGGAGGGCCGGGTGAAGGTCGAGCTCGGCCTCGGGCGCGGTCGCCGCAAGGCGGACAAGCGCCAGGCCCTGGCCGAACGCGACACGAAGCTGGAGATGGCCAAGGCGCTGGGGCGCCAGGTGAAGGGCAAGCACTGATGGCGCGGGTGCTGATGCCCCTGCCCGACTGCGACTTCGATGTCACCGAGGTGGCAGTGCCGTGGAAGCTGCTGCGCGAAGCCGGCCACGACGTGGTGTTCGCCACCGAGCGCGGCGCGGACGGGCCCGTGCCCGCGGCCGATCCGTTGCTGTTGACCGGTGTGGTGTTCGGTGCGCTGGGCGCGGCGAAGGAACCGCAGCGGTGGTACCACGAGCTGACTGCAGCGCCGGAATACGCGGCTCCTGTTGCCTGGTCGACCATCGAGCCGGCAGCGTTCGACGGTCTGGTGTTGCCGGGTGGGCATGCGCCGGGCATGCGCCAGTACTTGGGCAGCGCGACGCTGCAGGCGAAGGTTGCCGAGTTCTGGGCCATGGGCAAGCCGGTGGGCGCCATCTGTCATGGTGTGCTGGTGCTGGCCCGTGCTCGCACCGCCGACGGCCGCTCGCTGCTGCACGACATGCGCACCACCTGCCTGCCCAAGTACATGGAGCGTTCTGCGTTCCTCGTGTCGGCGTGGCGCCGCGGCCGCTACTACCGCACCTACCCGGCGTACGTGGAGGACGAAGTGCGCAGCGCGCTCGCCGCGCCCGACCAGTTCGTGCGCGGGCCGCGTGCGGGTTTGGCCCGCGGGACGGCCACCGACGACGGGCCGGCATTCGTGGTGGAGGACGGGCGCTATGTTTCCGCCCGCTGGCCGGGCGACGCCTACCTGTTCGCCCGCACGTTCATGAGGAGGCTGGCATGAAGAAGCTGGCGTTGGTGCGTCGCCCCAGCCCGCGGTTGGCGGAAGGCCTGCTCACGCACATCGAGCGCGTACCCGTCGACTTCCAGTTGGCCCAGCGTCAGTGGCAGGACTATGTCGACGCGCTGCACGCGTGCGGATGGCAGACCGTCGAGGTACCCCCGGCGCCGGACTGCCCGGACTCGGTGTTCATCGAGGACACGATGGTGGTGTACCGCGACACCGCGCTGATCTCGCGCCCGGGCGCCGACGAGCGCAAGCCGGAGGTCGTCGACGCCGAGGCGACGGTGGCGAAGCTCGGTTACCGCATCGAGCGCGTGCAGGCACCCGGCACGTTGGACGGCGGCGACGTGTTGAAGGTGGGCGACACCATTTATGTGGGGCACACGCCGCGCACGAACCTGGAGGGCATCGCCCAGTTGCGCGCCACGTTCGAGCCGCTGGGGGCCACCGTGGTGACAGTGCCGGTGACGGCGGTGCTGCACCTCAAGTCGGCCGTGACCGCGCTGCCGGACGGGACGATCGTCGGCTGGGAACCCGCAGTGGATGACACGACCGTATTCCCTCGTTTCCTCGCGATGCCCGAAGAGAGTGGTGCCCATGTCGTGCTGCTGGGCGACGACAAGGTGCTGCTCGCCGCCGGCTGCCCGCGGAGCGAGCGCATGTTGCGGTCCGTCGGCCTGGAGCCGGTGGTGGTCGACATCTCCGAGTTCGTGAAGCTGGAAGGTTGCGTCACGTGCCTGTCGGTGCGCCTGCGGGAGGCGCCCGGGTCATGACTGCCGAAGCACCTGCCGTCAGGTGTGGGCGACATCCGGGCGCTCGCCCGTGATCGACTCGTAGAGCCGGTCGAGCGTGGGGCGCAGGATCATCGTGTAGGTGTCAGCCAGCGCGACCTCGCGGTGATCCGCCTGGGCCTTCAGCCGCTCGGGGTCGAACACGACGTCGAGGAACGCCTGCTTGCTGGGGAACGCGTTGAAGCGCACCTGGTCCCAAGTGCGGCCGTCGCCCATGATGGTGCCCTCGCACTGCAGCCAGGTGGTGAGACGCACACCGTGCGGCACGGCCACCTTGCCGGCGTGGTCGCTGTAGGTGCCCATCTCTCCCACTGACTCCTGGTCGTGGAACTTCAGCACGTGGATGACCTGCACGTAGGGGTCCTCGGCGGTCGGCGGGGGTGGCACGTCGGCCCCGTCGACCGCGTCGCCCGGCGCGAAGGGAATGCCTTCCATCGGGTGAC
>CAZREK010000375.1:0-2613 GCA_964598965.1 uncultured Bifidobacterium sp.
TGGAGGACGGCTGAGTGGTCACCGGGCGGGCCGGTGCGGGCTCGTCCACGAAGGCCAGCTCGGGCATCGCAGTGCCCACACCGTGGTAGCTGTAGAACACGTCGTCGATGTCCAGCGCGATGTCCAGCGGTGCGCCGTCGGGAGTGTGGGCGACGATGTCGATCGTGTACACGGTCATCGGGTCCAGGTCACCCAGCGTGTTCACCGCGATCACACACGTGCGCACTGGCTGCGGGCCAGGGCCGAGGGTCACCGTCACCGTGTCCCACGCGCCTTGCTGCACCAGGCGGCCGTCGATGTACTCCAACGGCATGGTGCCCACGCGCAGCTCGACCACCACCTCGGTGGGTGTGTCGAAGTGGTCCCACCCGTCGCGCGGTTGCACCGCGTCCTGCCCGTCCAACACTCTGAAGCCGTCGGGGAACGCGCCGACGCCGACGATGAACCCGAACGCATCGAGCGTGGACTGCAGGCGACCGCTACCGGCCTGCACCGTCCAATGGTTGTCACCCACCAAACGCAGCACGTTCGGCGGCGAGGTGGTGCCCAGGCCGCCGGCTGCGTCGTCGGTGACGAACGCGATGGAGTCCGTCCGCGGCGCGTGCAGCACGTTCGGGTGATCGGCGTCGGGCGGGTCGAAGCGGATCTCGTAGTCCGACCACTGTCGCAGGTACAGCGGGTGCCGCGCAGCCAGAAGCGCTGCCTGCAGTTCACCGTCCGGCGACTCGCTGTCACCCAAGGCCAGCGACCAGGCGTCGAAGTCCACCACGATCGCGTTGTCCGGAATCTCGCAGATGTTGGCGGGCACTGTCGTCACCGTCTCCTCACCGCCCGAGTCGCCGATCGGCGGTCGAGTGGTGGTGGTGACCGGTGGCAGCTCGACCGTCACCGTGAACACGGTGGTGGCTGCGTCGAAGAACTCGCTGGCGCACGACCCACACGCGTAGATCGTGTACGGACCCAACGGAGCGGTGGACGGGATCGTGATCATGATCCCGAAGATGCCAGCACCGGTCGCGGTGCCGGTGCCGAGCAGGGTGCCCGTCTTCGTACCGGCGTGGATCTCGACCGGCACCCCGGCCGTAAAGTCCGCACCGATGATGTTCACCGCCGTCCCGGCGGTGCCGGAACTGGGGATGGCGTTGATGAGTGGGGTGAAGGCCTCCGCCCGCGGGGCAGACGTGAGAGCGAGTGAACCCAGCAGCAGACCCAGTACGGCACAGCGTCGCATAACCGGACCTCCTTCGAGAGGCTCCCGTCGGTGTCCACTTGACACCGTAGGCGGGCAGGAGCGCTTGGTGTAGGGCCGTTCGGCCGCTCAGTCGACCAGTAGGCGGGTGTGCGGCAGCTTGCCGCCGTTGCGGGCGATCACGCCACAACACGCCTCCACGACGACCTGGTCGTACAGGCGGCCAGCACCGAGGCGGATCTCGGCCAGCGCGGCCGCGACACTCCAGGTGGACCGGTACGGCCGCGGCGAGGACATCGCCTCCACAACGTCGGCGACCATCACCACTCGCGAGGCGAAGGCGATCTGCTCGCCGGCCAGGCCGTGCGGATACCCCGAGCCATCCAGCCGCTCGTGATGCTCGATCACCGGCCGGGCGATGTCCCACGGGAAGCTGATGCCGTCGATGATGTCCAGCCCGAACTGGCAGTGGGTGCGCACGAGCGCCATTTCCGCGTCCGTCAGCTTGCCCGGTTTGACGAGGATCTCCGAGGGCACGCCGACCTTGCCGAGGTCGTGGAGGTGTCCGGCAACCTGCAGGCCGTCGACGGCATGGCGATCGAGGCCTAGCTCCTGGCCGATGGCTGCGCACAGCACGGCAACCGCCCGCTGGTGGCCGGCGGTGTACGGATCGCGGATCTCGGTCAGCTTCGACATCGCCTCGACGATCGCCCAGAACGTGCGCCGGTGCTCCGAGACTTCTCGCGCTGTTGCCTCACGCGCCCGCTCGCGTTCCACCACGGACAACACCAGGTCGGCGACCATTTGCAGCATGTCGGCGTCGTTCTGCGTGTACGGCTCGGCGCAACCCTCAGCCGCGGCCAGCGCGATCACGACGTCACGGCGCACGATGGGCACCATGACCAGGCGGGTGACGCCCGGCCAGATCTCCTGCGTCAGCGGAGGAATGTCGTCGCGGTTGTTGAGGATCAGCGCCGCTCGCCGGTCGAGCATGCCCGCGATCAACTCCCGCGAGTCCGGCAGTGGGTGCCCGTCGGGGAAGAACGACTGCGGATCCACCGGCAACCCGGTGGCACACAGTGCCACGAACGGTGCGCCCTCACCCGCGCGAGTGAGAATGCCTGCTCGCGGGCTGTCCACACTGTCGGCCAGCATCTGCGCCGCCGACGCAAGGAAGCGATCGAGGGGAACATTGTCGACCAAGCGGCCAAGCTGCAGCAGCACGTCCGCGCGGGCGCTTACCCACCCCGGTGACGAGGTGGGCTGGGCTGCGACACCATCGGGGCGGCTCGCGGCGCTCACTGCGACCACGTTACGCCGCCGCACAGGCGATGCAATCTTCGCGACTTTCATCACGATCAATTCCAACCTGACCGTCACCGCCAACTTTAAGTAGGGCTAAGTCCGTGTAAATCGTCGCAGTG
>CAZREK010000376.1:0-2605 GCA_964598965.1 uncultured Bifidobacterium sp.
GGATAAACCGGATAGCCGCCACCGAGGTAGAAGCCGCCACCACCAAGGCCGAGGTCAATCGCCTGGTGTCGTGGGCGGGCAGCACCGACACCGGCGACCAGGCCACCCTCACGTGGGCGCCCAGCGATCGGGCCTGGCAAGCCGTCAGCGTGGGCAGCGACGAGTGCCCGGGCGCCAACCGCTGCCCGATGGGGCAGGTGTGTTTCGCCGAAGCGGCGCGCAAGCGAGCGCAGGCCGCCGACGTGATCGTCGTCAACATGCACTTGTACGGGCTGCACGTGGGCAGCGGCGGGATGATCCTGCCCGACCACGAAGTCGTGGTCATGGACGAAGCTCACCAGCTCGAGGACATCATGAGCGACACCGTCGGCGTGCAGATCGCCGGCGGCCGGTTCACCACGCTCACCGCGTCGCTGAAGCGCATCCTGCAGGACCCCGCAGTGGTCGGCCCGATCGGCGAGGCCTCCAGCCGCGTGCGCGATGCGCTGGCACCGTACGTTGGCCAGCGGTTGTCGTCGCCGTATCCGGACGACGTGCAGGACATGCTCAACGACGTCCGCGCCCGGATCGAGAAAGCCCAGACCGCACTGCGCGCCATCGAGACCGACGTGGACGACGCGAAGGCACGCAAGCTGCGCGGTCAACAGCTGGCGACTCGCCTGCAGGAGGCGATCGACATCGCCCTGTCCGGCAAGGAGGGCTACGTCTCGTTCGTGAGCGGCGGACCCGAGTACCCGCGGCTGGAGATCGCACCGCTCGACGTCGGCAACGTGCTGGCCAACGGCATCTGGTCGCAGCGCACGGCCGTACTGTGCAGCGCCACCATCCCGTCCTCGTTCGGAGCGCGGGTCGGCCTGCCGGAGGACGAGTTCGACGAGCTCGACGTCGGCAGCCCGTTCGACTACGAGCAGCACGCGCTGTTGTACTGCGCGATGCACATGCCCGACCCGCGCTCGCCGCAGTACGCGGCTGCGGTGCACGACGAACTCACTGCGCTGATCAACGCGGCCGGCGGCCGCACACTGGCGCTGTTCACCAGCTGGAAGGCGATGGACACTGCGGCCGAGGCTGTACGCGGTCGCGTGGAGGTGCCGATCCTGACGCAACGCGACCTGCCCAAGACCGCGCTGGTGAAGGCGTTCAGCGAGGACGAGGCGTCATGTCTGTTCGCGACCGCCGGCTTCTTCCAGGGCGTTGACATCCCCGGCCGCACACTCAGCTTGGTGGTGATCGACAAGATCCCGTTCCCGCGGCCGGACGATCCCCTGCTGTCGGCGCGCCGCGAGTTGCTCGGCCCGGCCGCGTTCGGGCAGATCGACCTGCCACGCGCCTCGATGCTGCTGGCGCAGGCCACCGGCCGCCTCATCCGCACGTCCAACGACCGCGGTGTGGTTGCGGTGATGGACCCGCGGCTGGGCAAGGCCAACTACCGCTGGGAGATCATCAAGGCGTTGCCGCCGATGAAGCGCACTCGTCACCGGGCCGAGGCAGAGGAATTCCTCCGCGAGATCACGGGCAGCTGATCAGGCCAGCAAGCGGTACCCGATGCCGCGTGCGGTGACGATCAGCTTCGGCTCGTCGGGCTGATCCTCGATCTTCACTCGCAAACGGCGCACGTGAGCGTCGACCAAACGGCTGTCGCCGAGGTACTCGTAGCCCCACACGCGCTCCAGCAACTGGTCCCGCGACAACACCATGTTGGCGTGGTCGGCGAACTCGCACACCAGTCGGTACTCGGTCTTGGTGAGGTTGAGCTCCTGCCCACCTTTCAGGACGATGCCTTGGTCGCGACGCAGCTCGATGTCGCCGAAGCGACTGACCGCGCTGGAGGCGACCGTCGCCTCGTGCAGATGCACACGGCGCAAAGCGGCGCGAATGCGAGCTGCCAACTCCTTGGGCACCACCGGCTTGGTGACATAGTCGTCCGCCCCGGCCTCCAGGCCGGCCACGAGGTCGTACGTGTCCGTCTGCGCGGTGACGATGATGATCGGTACCAGGCTGCCGCCGCGCAGCAGGCGACAGACTTCGAACCCCGACAGATCCGGCAAGCGCAAATCGAGCAGCACCAGGTCGGGTTCGTTCTCCTCGAACATGGCCAGGCCAGTGCGGCCGTCGGGAGCTTCGCGAACGTCGTAGCCCTCGTCCTCCAGCGCCAGTTTCAACGCCATCCGAATGGCGTCGTCGTCCTCGATGAACAACAGGGAAGTCACATCATCATCTTGCCCGACGCTTCACTTCTGTTACAGAAATCGCACAGAGCGAGCGTTGTCCCGTCACATTGCTCCGTCACGATACGAGTGTTCACGCTGCTCTGGTGGGGTGCCTTCCTCCCCCTGGTGCCTCACCAGCAGCGGTGAACCTGCGGGCACGCAACACCTGAAAGTTCTCGTCCCTTCAACACGGCAGGAGCGCAGATGCTGGCACCCCGACTCTCGATCCGCATTGACGGACATACGGTGAACCTGGCCGTCAGCGGCCCGCTCGCCACCGCCGATCACGCCGCCGCTCTCGCGACCGTGTGTGATCACCTGCCCGACGGGGCCGGCCTCGTCGTCAACCTCAGTGGCGTCACCGTCCTCACCGAAGCGGGGTTGCGTGGCCTGCG
>CAZREK010000377.1:0-2605 GCA_964598965.1 uncultured Bifidobacterium sp.
GGGAGCGGTGGTGGATGACGCTCATGCCGTTGAACAGGTGAGTGACCAGCCGAGCACCAGCGGCTACGGCAGCGTCGAACTGGCCCTCGTCGGCCGTGGTGTGGCCGAGCGCCACCAGGCAGCCACGCCTCGCCAGCAGGCGGATGGCATCGAGCGCGAGAGGTTGCTCGGGGCCGAGCGTCACCACCTTCACGTGCGCGGGCAACGCGTCCAGCCAGTCGAGATCGATGGGGACGATCAGCTCGGGTCGGTGAGCTCCGGGTGCGCCACCGAGGAACGGCCCCTCCAAGTGAGCGCCGGCGATGTGCGGGCGAGCGCCGGGTCGCTCCGCGGCCTGCTGAATGCGCTGCAGCGGAGCCGCGTACGTGTGCAGCGGCGCGGTCACCAGCGTGGGGCACCACGTGGTGACACCTTGGGCCAGCAGCAGCGTGTCCAACCGCTCCCAATCGCTGCCGTCGGCGCGAGCGACGTCGATGTCGTCGATGCCGTTCACCTGCAGGTCCACGAACCCAGGCACCAGCGTGCGGGCGGGAGCGCTGTCGATCGGCTCGACCGCAGTGATCGTGTCGCCCTCCCACGACACCAGCGCCGGGCCGTGATGGTGGGCGTCGACGAGGGTGGCGGCGATCGAGGGCACGGCGCACAGATTCGCACACGGACCGTCCGGCTTCTGCGCCCGCCCGTTGGCTACCGTGGGCGCGTGAGCGGTAGCGGACGGACATTGTCGGAATCGGCCTCGAAGGCCTTGCTGCGCGAGTACGGCGTGCCGCTGGCCGGTGAGCGCGAGGTCACCTCTGCGGAGGCCGCCGCGGCGGCGGCGGACGAGCTGGGCTACCCCGTGGTGGCCAAGTTGTGCGGCGATGCGATCGCGCACAAGACAGAGCGCGGGTTGGTGCGCCTGCGGCTGGTCGACCGTGCTGCGGTGCAGGGCGCGGCGGCAGATCTGTTGGCTGCAGCCACGCCGCAGGACGGGCCGGTGACGGTGCTGGTGGCGCCGATGATCAGCGGCAACCGCGAGCTGATCGCGGGCGTGGTGCGCGATCCCCAGTTCGGCGCCAACGTGATGCTGGGCATCGGCGGTGTGCTGGCCGAGGCGATCGCCGACGTGGTCTTCCGCCCGGTTCCGCTGTCGGGGGTCGACGCGCAGGACATGATCGACGGGTTGGCCACGCAGAAGTTGCTGGGCGAGTTCCGTGGCGAGGCCGCGGTGGACCGAGCGATGTTGGCCGACGTGCTGTTGGGGTTGTCGCGGTTGTGCGAGGCGCGGCCCGATGTCGCATCGGTGGACGTCAACCCGCTGATCGTCGACCGCAACGGTCGCACGGTGGCCGTCGACGCACTGGTCGAGTTGTCCGATCACGACGCTGTTGCCGCCACGCCGCGCCCGCGGCCCACCGACGAGCAGTTCCGTGCGCTCTTCCAACCGCGGGGTGTGTTGGTGGCGGGTGCCAGCTCGCACCCCGGCAAGTTCGGGTTCGTCAGCCTGCACAACCTGCTGGCCTCCGGCTACGCCGGCGGCGTGTACGGCACCAACCTGCAGGGCGAAGAAGTGTTGGGCATCCGCACGGTGGCCGACGTCGCCCAGCTTCCCGACGGCGCGATCGATCTGGTCTTCGTGTGCACGCCGGCCAGTGCCAACCCGGCGTTGTTGCGCGCGTGCGCGGCAAAGGGTGTGAAGGCAGCGTTCTTGACGTCCGCCGGTTACGGCGAGGCGGGCGACGAAGGCCGCGCTGCGGAGGCGGCACTGGTTGCCCTGGCGGACGAGTTGGGCATCTTGCTGGCCGGCCCGAATGGCCAGGGCGTGGTCAGCACGCCCGCCAAGTTGTGCGCGCAGATCGTGGCGCCGTATCCGCCTGCTGGTCGCATTGGTGTCGCCAGCCAGAGCGGCAATTTCGTCAGCAGCTTCCTCAACTACTCGCGGCAGACAGGTGTGGGCATCAGCCGCGCCGTCTCCGCGGGTAACGCTGCGGCAGTGACACCGGCGGACTACCTCGACTGGTACGCGGACGACGATGCCACCGCGGTGTCACTGGCGTACGTGGAGGGCATCACCGACGGGCGTTCGTTGCTGCAACGGTTCGCCTCGGTTGCGGCCCGCAAGCCGCTGGTGGTGGTGAAGGGTGGCGCCACCGAAGGTGGTGCACGCGCCGCAGCCAGCCACACGGGTGCACTGGCGGCGAACGACAAGGTGTTCGACGGCGCGTGCCGCGCTGCCGGCGTGACGCGCGCGGCGACGGTGGAAGAGGCCTTCGAGGTGGCGGCGACGTTCGCCACGCAGCCGCTGCCGACGGGGCCGAACATTGTGGTGCTCACCACGGCCGGCGGGTGGGGTGTGGTCACCAGCGACGCGATCGTGCGCGACGGCAAGCTGAACCTGCTGGCACTGCCCGACGACCTGAAGGCGCAGATCGACACGAAACTGCCACCGCGCTGGAGCCGCAACAACCCGGTGGACTGCGCGGGTGGCGAGACCCGCGACACGATTCCGGAGGTCATGGAGATGATCGCCGCACATCCGGCAGTCGACTCGATCATCTACATCGGTCTCGGCATCCAGAGCAACCAGGCGCGGCTCATGAAGGAGGGCCACTTCTACCCCGATCAC
>CAZREK010000378.1:0-2593 GCA_964598965.1 uncultured Bifidobacterium sp.
ATGTCGACCGTGAACAGCTCGTGGTTGCGCGCGTACTGGCGGCGCACGTCGCGCAACGCGTCGGCCGCGCCGCGGCGCTCGAACTTGTTGATCACCACGATGCGGGCGTGATCGAGCATGTCGATCTTCTCCAGCTGAGTGCTGGCACCGAACTCGGGGGTCATCACGTAGATCGGCAGGTCCACGTGCGGCACGATCGCTGCGTCGCCCTGGCCGATGCCGGGCGTCTCCACCACGACGAGGTCCGCGCCCCAGGCCTTCGCCGCGACCACCGCATCGCTCAGCGCGCGAGGCACGGTGACACCGGCCGGGTCGTGACCCGGACGAGTGGCCAGCGAGCGGAAGTACACCTGCGCGCTGTCGAGGGTGTTCATGCGGATGCGGTCGCCCAGCAACGCACCACCGCCGCGACTGCGGCTGGGGTCGATGGCGACGACGGCGATTCGCACCTTGTCGCCCTGGTCCAGGCGGAAGCGGCGCAGCAGTTCGTCGGTGAGCGACGACTTGCCCGAGCCACCGGTGCCGGTGATGCCCACCACCGGCACGTTGCGGCGGGCAGCGGCGGCGTTCAGCTCGGCCATCGCGGCCACGTCCACCGCGCCCGACTCGATGGCCGAGATGGCGCGGGCAAGGTCGCGTTCGCTGCCGGCCAGTAGCGCCTCGAGGTCGAAGCGGCCGTCGCGGTGCGGCGGCACGTCGCAGGCCTGCACCATCGTGTTGATCATCTTCGCCAGGCCCATCTGCTGGCCGTCCTGCGGGGAGAAGATGCGCGCCACACCGCGGCGGTGCAGCTCGTCCATCTCCGCCGGCACGATCACGCCACCACCACCGCCGTACACGCGGATGTCGCTGCGGCCCTGCTCGCGCAGACGGTCCAGCACGTAGGTGAAGTACTCCATGTGGCCGCCCTGGTACGAGCTGACGGCGACACCCTGCACGTCCTCCTGCACGGCCGCGCGCACCACGTCGTCCACGCTGCGGTTGTGGCCGAGGTGAATGACCTCCACGCCCTGCGCTTGCAGGATGCGGCGCATGATGTTGATCGACGCGTCGTGGCCGTCGAACAGGCTGGCCGCTGTCACGAAGCGGACGGGATGCGTCGGCCGGTGCAGCGAGGACTCCATGTGGTCAGGCTAATTGCCCATCACGCCGGGCAGGGTCCCGAGTCAGTAGCTGCCCTCGGCATGACGGTCGATGGCCAGCAGTTGCACGAGGTCCTCGTGCAGCTCCATCCAGATGTCGTGGTAGCTGCTGCACATCACCCCGGTGAACATGCGCGTCTCGCCCGCCTCGAGGCGGTTGAGGGCTGCGGTCAGCCGGCGATGGTACGACTCGAAGCGCTCGACCGACCCGGCGAAGCCCTCGATGACCGGGATGGAGTCCTGGTGCAGGCCACGCAGTTCGCCGATGCGCGCCGCGTCGTACGCAAGGTCCGCGTGGTCGTTCGGCGCACCGTCACGCGTCTGCCAGTTGCTGCACAACACCTTGAACGTGTCGTTCAGTTGCAGGAAGCGCTCGTAGTGCTCGCGCAGCCCTTCCACCTCGGCGCCCGACACTGCCAGCAACAGCTCGGCGTGGCGCGCACGACCGTCCGGGGTCAGCTGCCACAGGTCGCGGGTCGCGTTGTGCTTGCACAGCCCGGCCTCCGCCAACGACGGCAGCAAGCCCTGCACCCGCGCCGGTTCCACACCGGTGATCTCCGCCACCAGATCGGCCGCGGCGAAGCCCTTGATCCGCAACGCGTGCAGCAGCAGGAACTCGTCGCCGGTGCCGGCCGCGGCCCCGGCAGCTTCCACCAGCACGGTGCGGACATCGGCCAACTCCTCGGCAGTGCCGGCGCTGGCCGTCGCTGCGATCTCGGCCAGCAGGTCGTCGTCCACGCGGCCCATCTCCAGCAGCGCCTGTGCCAGCGCGAGGCGGGCAATGGGTACCCGGTACGGCGAGCAGCTGACGTAATCGATGCCGCAGCCGGCGAGAAACTTTGCGCTTTCCGGGTCGCCGGCTTGCTCGCCACACACGCCGATCTTGAGATCGGGTTGCACCTCACGAGCCAGACGGCAGGCGTACTCGATGATCCGGCCGACGCCGACCTGATCGAGCGACTCGAACGGGTCGGCGGGCAACAGACCGCGGCGCAGGTACTCGGGGACCAGCCGACTGCCGACGTCGTCGCGGCTGAACGCGTAGGTCAGCTGGGTGAGGTCGTTGGTGCCGAAGGAGAAGAAGTCGCTGACCGCCGCCAGTTCGCCCGCGACCAAACAGGCGCGAGGCGTCTCCACCATCGCGCCGATCTGCACCTCGTCAGCGGCGGCACCCACCACTGCGATCGCGTCGTTCACCCACTCGCGAGCCATCGCCATCTCCGCCGGATCGATCACCAGCGGGATCATCACCTCCACCAGCGGAGTGCCACCGGCCGCACGCACGGCATCGAGCGCGCGGAACAACGCACCCACCTGCATCTCGTACACGCCCGGCTTCACCACACCGAGGCGCACACCGCGAGTGCCGATCATCGGGTTCACTTCGTGCAGCCGGCGCACTGCCGCCAGCTCCGCGCGGCCCTCCTCGTCCAGTTCACCCAACGCCTCGG
>CAZREK010000379.1:0-2585 GCA_964598965.1 uncultured Bifidobacterium sp.
AACCCGCCGGCAACCACCAGCATCTGCGCGGTGTGCAGCACGGAGGGGTCGGCGAGCAGTTCGGCGAGCAGCACAATGCGCGGCTGCGCCCCGGCCAGCTCGAGCGCGAACGCGACGTCGTGGTCGCGGTTGGTGCCGGGGGCAGCGAGGACGACGGCGACGGGGTCGGTCATGCCTGCCCCTTCCACGCCCGCTCGACCTCGTCGATCGTGAGTCGCTCCGCGTCGAGGTGCAGCACGTCGTCGGCGCGCACTCGGCCCAGCACGTGCACGTCGTCGCCGATCAGGTCGGTGAACGCGGCGAGGTTGTCGGGGTCGACTTCCACCACGAAGCGGCCATTGGACTCCGCGAACCACGCGGTGGGGGCGTGGTCGTGGCCCATGTCGTCGATCTCCACACCAAGGCGGCCGGCGATGGCCATCTCCGCCAGAGCGACAGCGAGGCCGCCTTCGCTGACGTCGTGGCAGGCGCGCACCAGGCCAGCGCGAATCGCGGCGTGCAGCCGACGGTAACGGTCCGGCGCGCAGGCGTCCGGCGCCGGCACGACGGCCATGCCCGCGTGGTCGTTCACCATCGCGAAGTGGCTGCCACCGAACTCGGGTGCGGTGCGGCCCAGCAGCACCAGCAGGTTCCCGGGGGACTTGAGGTCCGGCGTCACGCAGGCGTCGGCGGCGGGCACGTGCGCGAGCGCGGTGATCACCAGCGTCGGCGGCACTGCGTGGCGCTGGCCGTCGCTGCCGAGGTACTCGTTGTTCAGGCTGTCCTTGCCGCTGACGAACGGGGCCGCGTACGCCAGCGCCGCGTCGCAGCAGCCCTGCACGGCCATCACCAGGTCGCCCAGTGTGCTGGGCCGTCGCGGGTCGCCCCAGCTGAAGTTGTCCAGCAGCGACACGGTGGAGGGGTCGGCGCCGACCGCCACGACGTTGCGAATCGCTTCGTCGATGACGGCGTGCGCCATGCGCTCGGGATCGGTCACGCCGAACCACGGGTTGACGCCGATACCGATGGCGACGCCGTGCGCGTCAGTGGGGCGAGCCAGCACGACACCGTCGGCGTGGCCGTCGTGACGCTCACCGACGAGCGGGCGCACCACGGTGGCCCCGCGGATCTCGTGGTCGTACCGGCGGATCACGGACTCCTTGGAGCGGATGTCGGGGTGAGCGAGCAAGCTCAGCAACGTGGCACCCAGGTCCGTGCAGACGGGCAGGTCAGGCACACCGCGATAGGGCGCGGGCAGCTCGGCCGTCATCGATCGTTGCGGGCGGCCGTCGTGCAGGAAGTGAGTGTCCAGCTCCAGCACCTGCAGATCGCCCGCCAGCACGCGAAGCACACCATCGCCGGTGAAGCGGCCGAGGCTGACGGCTTCCACCCCATGGCGGGCGCACACGGCCTGCATCTGCGGCCAGGTGTCGGGGGGCACGGCGAACACCATGCGCTCCTGCGCTTCGCTGAGCCACACCTCCCACGGGCGCAGGCCGGGGTACTTCAGCGGGGCGAGCGTGACGTCGACCTCGGCGCCGATGCCCTCGGCCATTTCGCCGACTGCGCTGGACAAGCCACCTGCGCCACAGTCCGTGACGGCGTGGTACAGACCGAGGCACTCGCGCATGGCATCGATGACCAGCTTCTCCACGATCGGGTCGCCGATCTGCACGCTCGCGCCGGCGACGTCGCCCGTGGTGGCGTCCATCGTGGCGCTGGAGAACGTGGCGCCGCGCAAGCCGTCGCGTCCGGTGCGACCCCCCATCACCACCACCAGGTCGCCGGGCTGCGGGCCGGGCAGCTCCGGCGCCTCGGCGGCGGCGCCCAGACACCCGGCGTAGACCAACGGGTTGGCCGTGTAGCCGGGGTCGTACAGGACGGCGCCGGCAACGGTGGGCAGGCCGATCTTGTTGCCGTAATCGGCGATGCCGGCGATCACGCCGCTCTCGATGAGGCGCGGGTGCAGGACACCGTCCGGCAACGAGTCGGCGGCGACGTCGGTGGGGCCGAAGCACAGGATGTCGGTGACGGCGATCGGGTCGTGGGCGGTGCCCATCACATCGCGGATGACGCCGCCCACACCGGTGTTGCTGCCACCGAACGGCTCGATGGCCGACGGGTGGTTGTGTGTCTCCGCTTTGATCGCCAGCGTGGTGCCCGGGTGATAGCTGACGATGCCCGCGTTGCCGACGAACGCGCTGCGCACGAACGGGGCGTCGATGCGATCGGTGCAGTCGCGCAGTTGGCGCAGCAGGGGAGTGATCTCGCGACCGTCGGTGGTGACGATGCGGGCCCGGAACGTCTTGTGAGAGCAGTGTTCGCTCCACGTCTGCGCGAGGGTCTCCAGCTCCACGTCGGTTGGCTCGCGGCCGATGCCGCGGTAGAAGTCGGCGATCGCGTGCAGCTCGGCGAGGTCCAGCGACAGGCCGCGCTCGCGGTTCAACGCGGTGAGCGCGTCGTCGTCAAGGTTGCGAATGGCGACGTGGTCCACCGTCCGTTCGGCGGTCGCGTGGCTGTCCACGAAGGAGGGCTCGATCGGGGCCGGGGCCCAGCGCTCGATGACCTGGTTGGCCAGCAGGCGGCGGGCCAGCGCCGCAGTGGTG
>CAZREK010000380.1:0-2574 GCA_964598965.1 uncultured Bifidobacterium sp.
ACCCGACCGGTCGCCGTTATCCGTGGCCGCTCGTCTGACCGATGCGAACGTGACTGAACAACTGCTCGCGATTTAGTGTGGCGGTCGTGAGCAATCGAGAAGAATTCTTCGACATTGGCGGAGGAACTCTCGACGATCAGATACGCGACGCGCATGCCCGTGTCCGCGAGGTCGCCCCGGACGTAACCCGTATCGCTTGCGCGCTCTACGACGAGCGCGACGACCTGCTGAAGACGTTCATCAACAGCACCGTCGACGGGGTGGCACTGCAGGGGTACCAATACCGCTTGTCCGACAGTCCTTCGCTCAGCCAGCTGGCCAAGGACCGCACCCCGCGCCTCCTCACCGACCTGCCGACCGAGCTGGACCCCGCCAGCCCGCACTCCGCCTACGTGCTCGACGAGGGTTACGTGTCGTCGTTGACCGTCCCGATGGTGCACCGCCACGAGCTGCTCGGGTTCTTGTTCTTCGATTCACGGTTCCACGACACCTTCACTCCCCCGGTCGTGCGCGAGTTGCTGCTGCACGCCAGCGTGCTGACGATGGCGTTGGCTCGCGAGCGCGTCGCCGTGTCGTCCGTCCTCAGCACGATCCAGATCGCCCGCGACTTCACCGAGCTCCGCGACCACGAGACCGGCGCCCATCTGGACCGCATGTCGCGGTACGCGCGAGTGATCGCACGCGACACTGCCGGCCACTTCGGCGTCAACGACGAGGTCGTGGAGCACCTCTACCGGTTCGCCCCGATGCACGACATCGGCAAGATCGGCATTCCCGACCACATTCTGCTGAAGCCGGCGACGCTCTCCCTCGCCGAGTGGGAAGTCATGAAGTCGCACTCACAGCGCGGGCTGGAGATGGTCGACTCGATCCTCGACGACCTCGAGCTGGTGGACGTGCCCGAGCGGGCGATGCTGCGCAACATCGTCGAGTTGCACCACGAGAAGCTCGACGGCAGTGGTTACCCGCGCGGGCTGCGCGGCGAGGAAGTGCCGATGGAAGCACGCATCGTCGCCGTCGCCGACATCTTCGACGCCCTCACCTCTCCCCGACCGTACAAGCAGGCGTGGTCGTTCCCCGAGGCCTTCGCCGAACTGCGCTACCAGGTCAGCACCGGCAAGGTCGACGAAGCCTGCGTGGACGCGCTGATCTCGGCGACCGATGAGATCGCCGAGATCAAGTCGTCGTATCCGGAGAGCGGCCGCTGACGCAGCGCCCTCGTGAGGGCAAGATCAGCCGCGAGCCTGCAGCGCTTCGATCAGCTTCGGCAGCACCTTGTGCACGTCGCCGACGATGCCAAGGTCGGCGATGCCGAAGATGGGCGCTTCCTTGTCCTTGTTGATCGCGATGATGTTCTTCGAGCCCTTCATGCCCACCATGTGCTGGGTGGCGCCCGAGATGCCGGCGGCGATGTACACGCCCGGCTTCACGACCTTGCCGGTCTGGCCGACCTGATAGCTGTACGGCACCCAGCCGGCGTCGACGATTGCACGCGACGCGCCCGGGGCGCCCTTCAGCAGCTTGGCGAGCGTCTCGATCATCTCGTACTTCGGCTGCTCGCCGAGGCCTCGACCGCCCGACACCACCACAGCGGCTTCGTCGAGCTTCGGGCCACTGCTGGCCTCGACGTGAACGGCCTGCACCTGCGCGGCGCCAGTGGCACCGAGGTCGGGGACCGGGGCCGCAGTGACGGCCGCGGCGCCACCGCCCGCCGGCTCGGCGGCAAAGCTCTTGGGGCGGAACGACGCGAGGTACGGCGCCGAGCCCGAGAACTTGGTGGTGACCAGCGTGTTGCCACCGAAGATCGGCGTGGTGACGCTGACCTCGGCGCCGGACACGGCGATGTCGGTGTTGTTGGTGAGGACGGTGCGATCCAGCTTCACCGACAGACGCGACACGACGTCGCGGCCCTCGGTGTTCTGCGGGAACAGGATGAGGTCGGGCGAGTCGCCGCCGTCGATGACGGCCTTCATGGCAGCGGCCACGGCCACGCCGGGCAGCTTGCCGGCGAGGTCGCCGGTGGCGTAGATCTTCGCCGCGCCGTAGTCACCCAGCGCTGCTTCTGCGCCGGCCGCGTCGCCACCGACGAAGGCGGTGACGGTGCCGAGCTCGCGTGCCTTGGTGAGCAGCTCGAGGGTGCCCGAGGTGGGGGCGCCGTTGGCGATCTGCGAGAAAACCCAGATGTTCATGATGGTGTTCCTTCGTTCCTTTTCCGGGTGCCTCAGATGACCTTCAGGTTCTCGAGGAAGGCGACGATCTTGCCGAACGCTTCGCCGTCGTCCTCGATGATCTCGCCGGCAGCGCGGGCCTCGGCCTGCGCGACGGTGGTGATCGCCTGACCAGCGCCCGCCCAACCGACCGGGCTGACGCCCAGGTCGCCGGCGGTGACCGTGTCGATCGGCTTCGACTTGGCGGCCATGATGCCCTTGAAGCTGGGGTAACGGGGCTCGACCACGCCGGCGGTGACGCTGATCAGCGCCGGCAGCGGGCAGGTGACCTCGTCATAGCCGGCCTCGGTCTGGCGGTCGACCTTCAGCACGCCACCCTCGACGGCGACCTTCTTGGCGAAGGTGA
>CAZREK010000381.1:0-2559 GCA_964598965.1 uncultured Bifidobacterium sp.
CCCCAGGTGCGCGGCCGCAGCGTTGAGCCGCACGTCGGACACGTCTGCCGGCACCTCGATGGTCTCGCTCTCCACGACACCGTTGGACATGACCGCCACCACGGTGGCGTGACGGCCACCGAGCCCCACGATCTGTACCGACCTCACGGTCGATGACTCGCCGCGCGGACCCACCACCAACGCGGTCTGGTGCGTCATCTGCGCGAGCAAGTTGGACGTGCGGTGCAGCAACTCCTCCAGGCGGCCGTGCGCACTGTCGAAGAAGCGGCCCACCTGGTCGCGAGCTGCATCGTCGAGGCGGCCACGCGGGGCCATGTTGTCCACGAAGAAGCGGTAGCCCTTGTCGGTGGGGATACGCCCGGCCGAGGTGTGCGGTTGGGCGAGGTATCCCTCTTGTTCCAGCACGGCCATCTCGTTGCGCACCGTCGCCGAGCTGACGCGCACCCCCGCGGCGTTGGCGACATGCGTGGAGCCGACCGGTTGTGCCGTGGAGATGTACTCCTCCACCACGGCTCGCAGGATGGCGGTCTTTCGTTCGTCGAGCATCGTGTCAACCCAGGAAGATCCGATTGGCACTCAAGGCTATCGACTGCCAGCGCGGGTGTGGCGATACCTGGCGAGGGCCTCGGCCCGCTCGACCGCGTGATCCACCATCGGCGGCGCGTAGTCGTCGGGGCGCAGGAGGCCCGGGTCGTGCACCGCCTTGCCGCTGACTCCAGCCAACTCGGGTACCCAACGGCGCACGTAGTCGCCGTCGGGGTCGAAGCGCTGGCCTTGCGCGATCGGGTTGAACACTCGGACGTACGGCGCGGCATCGGTGCCGGTGCCGGCGGCCCATTGCCAGCCGTGGTTGTTGGACGCCAGGTCGCCGTCGGCCAGATGGCGCAGGAAATGACGTGCGCCCCACTGCCACGGCAGGTGCAGGTCCTTCACCAGGAAGCTGGCCACCACCATCCGCACCCGGTTGTGCATCCACCCGCTGTTCGCGAGTTGCCGCATGCCGGCATCCACGAACGGGTAGCCCGTGGTGCCTGTCGCCCAGCGCTCGAACCGGCGGCGAGCATCGGCATCGGTGTCCACCGGCATCGCGTCCATGCTGCGGTCGAGGTTCTGCCACGCGGTCTCCGGGCGTCGCAGCAACACGTCGGCGTAGAACTCGCGCCACGCCAGCTCGTTGGCGAACGCGTCGTGCCCCGGGTCGCCCGGCACCAGGTCCGCGAGCAGTTGCCGCGGGTGCACCACACCCCACCGCAGCGCAGCCGACAACCGGCTGGTGCCGTCGATGGCCGCCAGGTCGCGCTGGTCCTTGTAGTCCCCCATCCGCGGCAGCACGTCATCCCAACGCTGAGCCACATCGTCCTCGGTCAGCGGCGCGTCGACGAACGCCGACCAACCGTACGGCACACCGACCGCGCCGGCCGTCGCCGAGGACACCTCCGCCCACGTCACATCCGGCATCGCAGCCGGGGCCGACCACCCGGTTGCGCGCCACGCACGGGCGAATGGGGTGAACACCGCGTACGAGTTCCCGTCCGCCTTGCGCACGGTGCCAGGCGTGACCGCGTAGTGATCGCCCACCCCCACCAGACGCACACCCTCGCCGGTCAGTGCTGCTGCGACGGCGGCGTCGCGGCGCCGCCCGTACGGAGTGTGCTCGCGAGTGACGAACACCTCGTCGGAGTTCCACAGCGCGGCCAGGCGCGGCACCTCCACCGCAGGGTCCCCGGCCACCACCACCAGGCGGCCATCCAGCGCGCGTTGCAGCCCGGCCAGTGCAAGGCGCAGCGCTGCGAACCGCATCGTGTCGGTGGCGAAGGCGGGGTCCAGGACGTACAGCGGCACCACTCGACCGCGATCGGCGGCAGCCGCGAGCGCGGGCAAGTCGGACAACCGCAGGTCTCGGCGGAACCACATGACCGCCGTGCGAGTCATGCGGAGGTACCGAGTGCCAAGTCCGTTGCCTCGACCACGGGCGCGGTGCGGCGCAACACCACTGCGCCAAGGGCGACCGACATCAACGTGACAGCGCTGCCGTAGGCGAGGCTCCACTCGGAGCTGATGTGGTCGGCGATCCAGCCGGTGATCGGCGCGCCGATCGGCGTGCTGCCCAGGAAGGCCACCGCCCCGAGCGCCAGCAACCGACCGCGCATGTCCGGAGGCGACTCTTGCTGCACGATCGCGTTCTGCGCGGCGATCAGCGCCGCCCCGCCCATCCCCAGCGGGATCGACATCAACAGACCGAACCACACCGTCGGCGCCCATGCGACCACGAACCCCATGAGCGCCATCAGCACCCCGTTGCCGAGGAACCAGCGAGTCGTCACTCGTTGGCGGGCGGCAGTGAGCAACGACCCGATCATGCTGCCGAGGCCCGTGGACGCCAACAGCCAGCCGTACCAGTGCTTACCGTCGTAGTGCTGGTCGGCCAGCTTCAACAACGAGACGCTGTAGTTGAACGCGAACGTTCCCACCAGCGTGAAGACCACGAAGATCGTCAACAGGCGCCGGTCGCGGGTGATGAAGCGCACAGCGTCGCGAACCGGCGTGCCACCGCGCTTG
>CAZREK010000382.1:0-2542 GCA_964598965.1 uncultured Bifidobacterium sp.
CGAGATCCTCGCCAACGGTGTGCCCGACCTGGTGGTGGTGATGGTGTCGCTGCCGGACGGCGTGGACCGCCGTTGGGACGACGGCACCGTGCTCGCGCCCACCGATGCGGAGTACGTGCGCCGCCGCGGCGCGGACTATGCAGCGTTCGTCGCCCGGCTGCGCGACGCGGGTGTTCCGCACGTCGCCTGGCTGCTGGGCGCGCCTCCGGCCGCGTGGTACGCAGAGGAGCATCACGATCAGGACTGGGGTCTGATCGACACCGAGGGCATCAACGACACGGTGCGGTCGCTCACCGAACCCGACCTGTGCATCATCGACTTCGCCGGCTACATCGCGGGCCTCGAGGCTGACGGAGATCACTCGTTGCGCGAGGACGGCCTTCACCTCACCGCCGACACCGCTCGCCAGGTGTTGGACGACCATCTCGGCCAGCAGCTCATCGACGCTGCGCTCGGCAGTTGCCCGTCGACGACAGGCGGGGCCTGACGTGAACGCTCCCTCCACCGCCAAGCCCACCGAGCGGCTGATGGCGTATCAGCCGGCGCTGGACGGGGTCCGCGGGCTTGCCGTGCTGATGGTGCTCTGCTTCCACCAGGGCTGGTCGTGGATCAGCGGTGGCTACGTGGGTGTGTCGGTGTTCTTCACACTGTCCGGCTTCCTCATCACCACCCTCTTGTTGCGAGAGCACATCCGCGACGGCCGGATCGCGCCGGCGAAGTTCTACCAGCGGCGTGTCAAGCGGCTGATGCCCGCCTCTCTGTTCTGTCTGATCGCCGTCAGCCTGATGGCCTGGGTGGGCTGGCTGCCGCAGTCGGACCGGCTGCGGGGCGATGTCGCGTCTGCGGCGCTGCAGGTCTACAACTGGCGCGCGCTCACCGGCACGTTCTCCTACGCACAACTGCTGGGCCTGTCGGCCAGCGACAGTGCCGTTGCACACTTCTGGTCGCTGGCCATCGAGGAACAGTTCTACTGGGTGTGGCCGGTGGCCGTGATCGGCATTCTCGCCGCGACGAAATCGTGGAAGGTGCGCCGGTGGGTGCTCACCGGCATCACCGTCGTGTCCATGGCCTTGCCCCCGCTGATCGCGTCACGCTGGGGTGGCGACGCTGCCTACTGGTCCACTCCGGCACGCTTGTCGGAGATTCTGCTCGGCGCGCTGGTGGCCGTGTGGCTACCGGTGTGGCGGCGCTACCTGTCGTATCGCCTGCTCGGGGCGATGAGCCTGCTGGCGCTCGCGGGGGTGTTGTGGGCAGGGTGCGCATGGCCCGCCGCCACCGGCCCTGCCTACGAGGGCTGGATGCCGGTGATCGCCGTGGCGAGCGCGGGGCTCATCACTGGCCTGCAGGGTGGTGGGCCGCTGGCTCGACTGTTCTCCACGCGCCCGGCGACGCTCCTCGGTCGGGTCAGCTTCGGCGTGTACCTCTACCACTGGCCGCTGTTCCTGGTGTTGGACGAGCAGCGCACGCACCTCGACGGATGGTTGCTGTTCGCGACGAGGATGGCCGCCACCCTGGCCGTCGCCACCGTGTCGTACGTCGCGCTCGAGCGGCCCATCCGCGAAGCTCGCATCCCCGGCCTGCGCATCACGCTGTCCGCGGTCGGTGCCATGGCCGCCGTGTTGCTGCTCGCGGCGATCGTGCCGCAGCCCGCCGGGACGGATGCTTATGGGGATTTCACGCCGTCGAACGGGTTCGGGACGGACTCGGTGCCCGATGCGACGTTGGCGACGCTGGTGCCTGCCAGCAGCTCGCCGACGACGGAACCGACTGTGATGACCGACGCCTCGACGACGACCACGACCATCGTGCCCAGTCGCCCGGTGCGCATGTTGGTGATCGGCGACTCCACTGCGGACGCACTGGCACGCGGGCTCGATGCTTGGGCCAGCGTGCACCCAGAGCTCGCACAGGTGGAGTCCGTCGCGTCGGCCGGGTGCGGTCTGATGACCGCGTCGAACATGCCCAATGATCACGGCACCTTCCGCCCGTTGTGCGAGGCGGCCCTGGGCGAGCGGTTGGACAAGGTGCTGACGGAGGCGCGGCCAGACCTGGTCATCATCCTGGTGACGCTTCCGGATGCGGTGGAGCGCAAGTTCGACGACGGCAAGGACCTGATGCCCACCGACCCTGAGTTCGCCCGTCGACGACTGGCGGACTATCAGCGATTCGCGCAGCGTTTGGAAGATGCTGGTGTGCAACACATCGCGTGGCTGCTGGCCGCGTCGCCGGCGGAGTGGACCCCGCCCGGACCAACCGGCCGCAAGGTGCCGATCGACAGCGAGTTGATCAACGACGTCGTGCGCGGTCTGCGAAGTTCGGTCATCTGCCCTGTCGATCTCGCGTCCTACGTGTTGGACGCCGAAGTCGACGGCGACCGGACACTGCGCCCCGACGGTTTGCACCTCGACGTGGCGGTGGTGCCCTTCGTGCTCGACGACTACCTGGGCCAGCGACTGTTGGCGGTCGCGCTCGGTCGTTGCCCCGACACCTGACCGCTCCAACTTGTGTCATACTCTCTGACGAATCATGTCGTAGGGGACCA
>CAZREK010000383.1:0-2537 GCA_964598965.1 uncultured Bifidobacterium sp.
GGCCGTCAACCAATGACCATCACGACCGTTTACACAAACGATCTGACAGACCCGGTGTTGGACATGATCAAGGCGCGCTGGACGACGGTACATCGCTCGGGCGAGTTCGGCGCGGGTGTCCCAGTGGTGGCGGTCGAGAAACTCGCGCCGTTCAACCCGAACGCCGGCTGATTCGGTCGCTCGCGCCGAGTCGGATCAACGACCCTGCGGCCGCGTTGCGTCTCGCCGACCGGCGCGCTCAGCGAAGCGGTCGAGAGCGTCAGCGACGTCTGTGGCGATCCACTTCCGGAATCGCAGGCCAGCGTTCGCCTGGCGCAGGATTCCCACATCGACGAGTTGGCTGATCGCAGTGCGTGCCGCGACGGCAGAGATGCCGAGCTGCTCGGCGATCCTGGTCGCATCGGTGACCGGGTGTTCCACCAGGGTCTCGACCAGTCGCCATGCAGTCGCATCTCGGCGCACACCCTGCAAGCGACCTGCCCAGTCGGCGCGGGTGGCGTCCATCTCGTGCGCGAGTTGGCGGCCGTTGTTCACGGCGCGCATGGTCGCGTGGGCGCCCAGCTCGACGATCGAACTCGGGTTGCCGTCCCGATAGTCGGTGAGCGACTGGAAGTAGCGATCGGTGTCGCTCAGCAAACCGGCGGACACAGGGACAGTGACCGAGCGCGTCAGTTTGTCGTGGCGCAACATGCTGTGGATCAGCGCCCGACCCGTTCGTCCGTTCCCGTCGGGGAACGGATGGATGGTCTCGAACTGAGCATGGGCGAGCAGTGCCTTGACCAGCGGGTCAATGTCGGTGCGTCGAGCAAAGGTGGTGAGGTCGTCGATGAGCGCAGGGATGCGCTCGTGGCCCGGCGGAACGAAACTGGCGCCGTGCGGTGAAGACGCTTGCCCGCCGATCCACACCGGTTGGTCGCGCCAACGCCCCGCCCACTCGGGATGCTGTTGCTGGAGCAGCGCCCGGTGCATGGCGAGGATCGCGGTGTCCGTGATGTCGCCCGCCATCGACACTGCGGCATTCATCGCCGCCGTGTTCGAAGCGATCTCGGTGGCGTTGCGACGGCTGACGTCACCGGCCTCGGCCATCAACACGTTCTTCGCCGATGCCGTGAGGTGCTCGATCTGTGACGACGACGCCGACTCGGAACGCAGCAGGATCGACGCGAACGGCCCGATCTCCCTGCCAAGTTCGCTGTCGAACCGAGCGATCTCGAACGACGCTTCGCGGCTCATCTCCATGATGTCGGCACCCAGCATCGGACGCAGACTTGCGATCATCGGCGGGACAGCCGCTGCGTATGAACCAGCGACCATCTCGGCGAGGCTGCCCGTGGTCAGCGTTGGCCGCCACTCCAAGGTCTCGTACGCGACCTTCGGCCACGCGTCGACGCGCGGGTCGTACCCCGCCCGGGCCGGATCGGTCGAACTTGGATCGCGGCTGCCGGTCATTTCGATCCTTTCGTTGACGTGAGGCTAACGAAAGGATAGCTATGTAACCTTTGTTTGTGGCCGCGAGCGCGACGAGAAGTCCGAGTCGGCGGCCTGAGGCGGAACGCAGGGGAGGTGCCTCACGGGCATCCGCGGTCCGCGAGACTGGCCCCGTGTTGCACCTGCGCCTGATCGTGCCACCCGATCTCACCGATGTCGTCGTCGAACAGTTGGCCGCCACGCCGGGGGTGGTGCACCTCGTTCGCGGTTCCGGCTCGGCCACCCAGCCCGCTCACCTTGTTGGTGCAGGCGCGGTCCACCCACGCACGCCCGTCGCGCCATTCGCCGGCGCCTGATTGATGCCGGTGGCCCGCCGGTGAATCGGGTGCGGCGCGAGCACTAGCCTCCCCGGCCATGGGGAGCGGGGTGCTGACCGGGCATGCGTGGCGCGTGGTGGCTGCAGCCTTCCTGATCGCGGGCTGCGCCACCGAGGGCGGCGATCGCGTGGTGCGCGGCGCCGACGACGTGCAAGTGATGACCCCGGAAGAAGTGGCGGCGGCCCGTGCCGCGATCGACAACGAGGTGCCGGCAACCACTGCAGCCCCGGAAGCCACCACGGCTGTGCCCAGTACTGCGGTGGAAGAGACGGTGCCGGTGAACAAGGACGACCGTCCGCCCGAGCTGCGCCTGTTCGACGCCTTCGGCAAGTTCCGCAGCTGCCTCGAGGACAAGGGGTACGTCATCGAGGGCAACCTGCAGGACCCCAACAACCCGGCCTACCAAGATGCTGGGTACCGCGACGCGGTCAGCACCTGCGCGGCGCGCACCGACATCGTCAACATCCTCGCCGAGGTGCAGGCGACACGGGCGAACCTCACCCCCGAGCAGGTGAAGGAACGCAACGAGGTGTTCGTCGAACTCAGCGATTGCCTCGAGGACAAGGGTTGGACGGTCGAGACCCGCACCAGTGAGATCGGTTTGTTGGAGCCGGTCGTGTTCGAGGGGCCGGACGGCACCCTCGACGAGCGCGACATCGACGCGTGCGTGAGCCAGATGAACATCGGAGAGGGCTGAACGTGGCGAACGTTGTCAGCGGCGGCAAGCCGCCG
>CAZREK010000384.1:0-2528 GCA_964598965.1 uncultured Bifidobacterium sp.
CATCAGCCACCGCTGACGGGCGATCCGTCGCTGGCTGCGCGTGCCCGTATCCGCTGGTTCAACGAGCTGCTCGACGCAGCAGCGCGCGCGTTCGCCATCGCGTGCACCGATGCAGTGGTGACGGCGGTCGCGCGGGGCACGGCGCCCGCCTACCGTGACCTGTGTCCTAGCGCTTTCCGCAACGCGGAATGAGGGGCTAGCGTTCGCCTTGCGTCGGGGTGAAGGGCACCCCGGTCCCCCGGAGGCAGTCGCTCGATGACCAGCACGACGCAGGACCGCAAGAAGCTGACCGTTCCCGACCTGGCCCGGATGAAGGCGTTGGAAGAGCGGATCACGATGATCACCGCCTACGACGCCACGTTCGCGCGGTTGGTCGACATGGCCGGTGTCGACATGATCTTGGTCGGCGACAGCGTGGGCATGGTGGTGCAAGGCACCGCCAACACCATTCCGGTCGAGCTCGACGAGATGGCCTACCACGTGCGCCTGGTCAGCCGCGCCCAGCCGAAGGCACTGATCGTCGGCGACCTGCCGTTCGGCAGCTACCAGGTCAGCCCGCAGCAAGCTGTGGAGAGCAGCATCAAGCTGATGAAGGAAGGCGCCGAGTGCGTGAAGCTGGAGGGTGGCCTGGTGATGGCCGACACCATCCAGGCCATCACTCGCGTGGACATTCCGGTGGTGGGCCACATTGGCCTCACCCCGCAGAGCTATCACCGCATGGGTGGCCACAAGGTGCAGGGCAAGAAGAGCGGTTTCGAGGCCGGCGGCCGCGAGCGGTTGTTGGAAGACGCCCACGCGGTGGAGCAGGCCGGTGCCTGCGCCGTAGTGGTGGAGGGTGTGCCCCGCGAGCTGGCCAAGGAGATCACGGCCAAGCTGTCGATCCCCACCATCGGCATCGGCGCCGGCCCGGACTGTGACGGTCAGGTGCTGGTGCTGCACGACGTGCTGGGCCTCAGCGAGATGACGCTGAAGTTCACCAAGCACTACGCCGACCTGCGCAACGCTGCCATCCAGGCCACCGAGCAGTACATCGCCGATGTGCGCGAGGGCGTGTGGCCCGACGACGCACACAGCTTCCACTGACGCAGCGATGCAGGTCTTCACCAACCCGGCCGAGATGTCGGCGTGGAGCGACGCGCAGCGTGTCGCCGGCAGACGCGTCGGGGTCGTGCCCACGATGGGTGCGTTGCACGAGGGTCATCTCGCACTGGTGGACGAGGCGCGCCGTCACGCGGACGTCGTGGTGGTGACCATCTTCGTCAACCCGCTGCAGTTCAACCGGCCTGACGACTTCGCCGCTTACCCGCGCCCGATCGACGACGACCTGGCGCTGTGCAGGGATCGTGGGGTCGACGCGGTGTACGCACCGACTGCCGCGGACATGTACCCCGAGGGCTTTCAGACTCATGTCGAGCCGGGCGCCCTGGCCGAGCTGCTGGAAGGTGCTCACCGACCGGGACACTTCCGTGGGGTCACCACGGTGGTGGCCAAGCTGTTCGGTGCCACGCGCCCGCACGTAGCCGTGTTCGGCGAGAAGGACTACCAACAGCTGACGATCGTGCGCCGCATGGTCACGGACCTCGACATGGGCATCGAGATCGTGGGCCTGCCGACGGTGCGCGAGGCCGATGGCGTGGCGATGTCCAGCCGCAACCGGCGGCTCACGCCCGAGCAGCGCACCGCTGCCGTGTGCGTGCCGCGCTCGCTCGACGCAGTGCAGCGGGCGCTCGCTGGCGGCGTCACCGACGTGGCGGAGTTGGTGTCCATCGGTCGCGCCGTGGTCGATGCGGAGCCACTCGCCCGGTTCGAGCACCTCGAGATCATCGACACCGATCGCCTGACCCCACTGGAGACGGTGGCCGTGACGGCGCAGGCGGTGACGGCGGTGTGGTTCGGCGAGGTGCGGTTGATCGACAACCGCCGCGTCACACGCTGATCAGCACCAGCGGCAGCGTCATCCCGCTGACCAGGTTGATGACCATCGCGATCGTGTTGTGGATGCCATGAGCGATCATGTTCGACGCCAGGCGGCGCAGCAGGTAGCTGGAACCACCGAGCATCACCCCCATCGCGCTCAGCACCATGATCAGCCCGATGTTGCCCATGCCGCGCGAGGGGTCGTAGTGCGCGCAGCCGAACAGCACGCCTTGCAGCCCGACCGCCAGCCAGGCCGGCATGACGGACAGGAAGCCACGCATCACCAGACCGCGGAACACGATCTCTTCCACGATCGGCGCGGCGATGACCGCCACGATCAGGATGGTGACGACGTAGGCATGGTTGTCCCTCAGCTTGTTGATGCCCTCCGTGTTCCCCTGGAACGGGATGTGCAGCAGGCGGATGATCATCGCCATCGCCATCAGCGCACCGATCTGGGCGAGCCAGGTGACCGGGCCCCAGCCACAGTCCACCCAGCGGGCGGTGAAGCCGACATCGGCGCGCGGGCGGCCGCTACCCCACCGCTTGCTGGCCCAGCGCCAGTAGAGCAGCAGTGGCCCGTAGGCGAGCAGGCCGAGGATGACGATGTA
>CAZREK010000385.1:0-2523 GCA_964598965.1 uncultured Bifidobacterium sp.
GTGGGCATGCTCGGCGGCAGCTACGGCGGCTACATGGCCACGATGCTGGCCGGGCGTTTCAGCCACCGGTTCAAGGGCATCTGCAGCGAGCGCGCCGTCAACAACGCCTTCACGGAGGAGTTCACCAGCGACATCTCCACCGTGTTCCGCGTGGAGCACGGCCCCAGCCACGTGGACGACCCCGACGCGTACGTGCGCATCTCCCCCATCCAGTACGTGCGCGACATCACCGTGCCGATGCTGATCATCCACAGCGAGGAAGACCTGCGTTGCCCCATCAGCCAGGCCGAGGAGTTGTTCGTCGCCATGCGCTTGCTGGGCAAGGACGTGACGTTCTACCGCTTCCCGGGCGAGACGCACGAGCTGTCACGCAGCGGTTCGCCGGTGCACCGCCGCATGCGCGCCGAGATCATCCTCGACTGGTTCAAGGACAAGCTGGCCTGACAAGCCGGGGCATCAGCCCTCGGCGATCCAGGCGTCGATCAGCTTGCGCGCGATCGAGATGTGCCCTGGCAGGCCGGGCAACTCGTCGCGCCGGTACCAGTGCGCCTCCGCAATCTCGTCGGGGTCGCACACGATCTCGCCCGAGAGGTACTCGGCGCGAAAGCCCAGCATCAGGCTGTGCGGGAACGGCCAGGGTTGGCTGCTGACGTAGCGCGGGCGGTCGATGTGGATGCCGACCTCCTCGAACACCTCGCGCACCACCGAGTCCTCCAGTGACTCACCCGGCTCCACGAAACCGGCCAGGCAGGAGAACATCGTCGGTGGGAAGCGGACGCCGCGGGCCAACAGCGCCTGCTGATCCGGACCCGGCTCGCCGCGGGTGACCAGGGTGATCATCGCCGGCGCGACACGCGGGTAGGCCAGCAGGTCGCAACTGGGGCAACGCATCGAACGGTCGGTTGCAGACGGCTCGGTGGGATGGCCGCAGCGACCGCAGAAGCGATGCGTGCGCGCCCACTCGGCCAGTTGCACGGCGCGGCCGCTGATCGCCCATTCGGTGCCGTCCGTGCGCGAGTACAAGGTGTACAGGTCCAGTGCCGACCCGTACGAAGGGTCCTCCCCTGTCGGGACATCGACCGCCCACCAGGCCTCGTCGTCGAGCATGCCGAGGAAGTGCTGCGGCCAGCCGTCGTCGGCGGCGCGATCGTCGGTGAACACCGTCGCCCCGATCACGTGCACGTAGCGGTGTGAGCTGACCGAGTCGGAGGGGCGGAACGCAGGGTTGAAGCTGGACACGAGCGTCACCGTACGCTGGCGCGATGAGCAATGTCGTCATCGTCGACGCCGTCCGCAGCCCGATCGGGAAGCGCAACGGCGGCCTGTCCACCCTCCACCCGGCCGAACTGCTGGGCATCGTCCAGAAGGCCATCGTCGACCGCACCGGCATCGACCCTGCCGCCATCGAGCAGGTCGTCGGCGGCTGCGTCAGCCAGGTCGGCGAGCAGGCGTTCAACGTCACCCGCACCGCATGGCTGGCCGCCGGCCTGCCGATCAGCACCGCGGCCACCACCGTCGACACCCAGTGCGGCAGCAGCCAGCAGGCCACCAACCTCGCCTCCACCCTGGTGAAGAGCGGCGTGGTCGACATTGCGTTGGCCTGTGGCGTCGAGGTCATGAGCCGCATCCCCATCGGCAGCAACGGCAACAAGGCGCTGGGCCTCGGTGTGCCGATCCCGAAGACCTACTTCGAGCGCTACGAGATGGCGTCGCAGTTCGAGGGTGCCGAGCGCATCGCCGAGAAGTGGGGCATCACTCGCGACGACACCGACGCGTTCGGTCTCGCCAGCCAGCAGCGTGCTGCCGTGGCATGGCAGGAGGACCGCTTCGCCGGCCAGTACGTCACCATCGAAGCGCCCGACCGCGACGAGAACGGCGAGCTGCTGTCCAGCACGCACACTGTCGCTCGTGACGAAGGCCTGCGCGAGACCACGCTGGAGAAGCTGCAGTCGCTGAAGCCGGTGGCCCGCGAGAACGGCGTGCACACGGCCGGCAACTCCAGCCAGATCAGTGACGGCGCCAGCGCGGTGCTGATGATGACCGAGGAGAAGGCGGCCGCCCTCGGCCTCAAGCCGCGTGCGCGCATCGTCGACACCTGCCTGGTGGGCGTCGACCCCGTCACCATGCTCACCGGCCCGATCGACGCCACCCGTCGCCTGCTCGAGCGCACCGGCCTCTCCATCGACGACATCGACGTGTTCGAGATCAACGAGGCCTTCGCGTCGGTGGTGCTCGCCTGGCAGAAGGAAGTCGGCGCCGACCCGGCCCGCTCCAACCCGAATGGCGGCGCGATCGCCCTCGGTCACCCGCTGGGCGCCACCGGTGGCTTCCTGCTGACCAAGACGCTGTACGAGCTGGAGCGCACCGGCGGTCGCTACGGCCTGGTGTCGATGTGCTGCGGTGGCGGTCTCGGCACCGGCACCATCATCGAGCGCCTGTAACGGCATCACTGTCACACCTGCCAGATAGAACGACCGGCATGCGTCGTTCGGTCGTGGTACTCGTCGTTCTCGCGGGGTGCTC
>CAZREK010000386.1:0-2515 GCA_964598965.1 uncultured Bifidobacterium sp.
AGCGTTGGACAAACCCTGGGCCACCAAGCCGGCGATCTCCAGCTCGCGACGGGTGAGCAACCCACGAGTGAGTGCGTCGCGCCCGGCAGGTTGTGCAGCCAGGCAGGCCCGTGCCTGCGCCACCCATGGCGTAGCACCGATGTCGTCGAACCACGCGGCCAGCTCGGTCAGTCGTGCCAGGTGTGCTTCGTCCAGTGGTGCTGGTCGCAGCGCGAGCGCGTCCAACTCGCTGCGCGAGGCGTCGAACAGCAACCCACAGCCGTGATGGATGCTCGCCGCTCGATCGAGGTGATCGACTGCCGCTTGCCGATCACCGCGCTGGCGAGCCTGCAACCCGAGCAGGCGCTGCACGACGCCATCCATGCGCGTGCCCACCACCGCCAGCGAATCGAGGCGGGCCAGCGTTCGCTCGAACTCCTCGGTGCGACCAGCCGCCAATTGCAGTTCGGCGAGCAGCGGCCGGACTCGTGCCTCCTGCATCGCCATGTACGGATCGTCGGCCGCAACCGGGCGGGCCTGGAACGGCTCACCTCGCAACAGCGATGCATATGCCTCGACCGGGTCGGCGTCGGCCACGTCCGACGTCGACGCGCCACGGTGGACCGCCAGCCAGCGCGCCAAGTTGCGCGTCTCGCTGTGGCGACCGAGTGGACCCATCGAGTCGACGATCCGTTGCGCGTCGTCCCACCGTCCGGTGAGGAACGCTGACTCGAAGCGCGCCAGCACACGCCGCCACGGCGGCAACCCAGGATCCAAGGCCAGTCGCTCGAGCTCGGCTGTGTCACCGAGCAGGTTCGCCTGCTCCAGTCGCAAGGTGGTGATCACTTGCGGTGGTAGGTCGATCTCGTCAGTGGCCAGCAGCGCGTGGAGGCGTTGCCAGTCGGTCACGCCGAACCGCGGCATGTCTCGCATCCACATGAGGAGATCCACTGCTGCGGCGACATGAGGCGCATCAGCATCGGCACAGAGACGCCGGCATTCATCGGCCAACGACTGGATTTGCACCTCGCCGACTTCGGCGACCACTGCCAACCGCAACCCGCGCACCCGCGCCGTCAGCCCGAGCGCGACCCCACCACGGTCGCCGAGCTCTGCCAGTTGCTGCAGGTCGTCGGTGAAGTCCGCACCGACACGCCACCGCGCCCTCGCGCGTGCCAACGCCGCGTCCACCGCCAGCTCGGGCGAACCGCACCCGGCGGCGACGACAACTGCTCGTTCGGCGACAGCGAGTGACTCGGCCGGCGTGCCGTCCAGCTGCGAGGCCAGGCGCAACAAGCTGCGCGCCAGGACGACGCCGTCCGCGGCACGCTCAGCCTGGCGCACCGCTTCGCGCTGCCACCGCACGGCGAAGTCGACCGACGTCTCCCCCAACACGCGATCCGCGGCATCGGTCAGCACCTCGGCTGCAATTGCCGGGTCCAGTGCATCTCCGGCGGTCTCCGCCAAGCGTGCCGCCTCGAACGGCGCGAGCGCGTCGCGACACCTCAGCAGCACGGCGGCGCAGACTCGGCCGAGGTCATCACCCGTGAACTGTTCCAGCGCGACTTCGCCCACCACGGGGTGTCCGATCGCAAGCACGGACTCGTGTGGACGTTCGAGCAGCCCGCGACTCAGCAAGATGCGCTGAGCCGAACGGGCAGCTTCCGCACCATGCCCCACACCCACCAGCACGGACATTGCCTCATCGTCGGTGAGGGGTCCATCCAACGCGGCCACCGCACACACGAGGTCGCGCGCTGCTGGCTGCAGATCGCGCAACTGCCCGGCGAACACCTGGCGCACATAGCTGGGGATCGGGTGCTGGCCGACATCTGTCGAACCGACCGGTGCCGGTGAACGCAGGAGCGCATCCACCACCAGCGGGTTGCCCCGCGATCGTTCGAAGATGCGGTCAGCCGTCGCTGTCGCTGCTACATCGGCGGCGGCCGTGCACATTGCAGTCACTGCTGCCAGGGTCAGGCGCGGCACGTCCAACACCGTCGCGCGCCGGTCCCGCTCCAGTCGGTGGAGGAAGTGACCGACCTCGGGTCGGGCCTCCGCCTCCGGCCTGCGCATCGCGACCAGCCACAGCACGGCCGCGCTCGAGAACTCGGTCCACAGGTAGTCGAGAAGGTCGATCGTTCGCGCATCAACCCAGTGCAGATCGTCCACCACCAACACCACCGGGCCACGCGCAGCGACACGGGTCAGCGCCAGCGCCGCGCGTTCCAGCGCGTCGGTCTCGTCCACCGGCGCACTCTCCTCGCCCAGCAGCGACTGCAAGCGGCGCATCAGCGGGCGGGCTGCGTCGTACGGTCGCTCGCTGCCCAGCGCGCGACCGCTGATGCGCAGCACAGTCCAGCGGCCGTCCAAGTGCGCCGTCGCCACATCCAGCAGGGTGGACTTGCCGATGCCCGGCTCACCACACAGCAGCACGGCCGCGGCAAGCCCCGTGGAGTCCACGCGCTGCGCTGTCGCCTCGAGAGCCGCCAGCAGCGGTTCGCGCTCAAGCACGTTCCCACCGTCGGGCACGCCC
>CAZREK010000387.1:0-2512 GCA_964598965.1 uncultured Bifidobacterium sp.
ACGGTGCTGAAGGGCCTGGCGTAGAAGGACTTGCCGTGGGTGGTGGCCGACAGTCGCGCCACGGTCGAGGCGTGGGAGGCACGCCAGCCGAACCTGGCCAACGCCACCGACGATGAGCTGCTGGCCTACCTGCGCGACTACCCGCCGCACCTGCAGCGTGCGTTCCGCAACCACATGGTCACCACCGCACTGTCGGCGATCGTGTCGGGCGTCCTCAGCGACGGCGCCACTGCCGCGGGCAAGCCGGGCCTTGTGGTGGAGCTGATCGGTGCGGCCGACGACGTGGTGTCGGCGCAGTACAGCCAGCAGCTGTGGGCCATCGCGCAACAGGTGCAGGCATCACCCGCGCTGACTGCTGCGTTCGCTGAGGGGGTCACGGGGATCGGTGCGCGCATCGAGGCGCTCAGCGGTGACAATGTCGCTGCCTTCCGTTCGGCCTTCGCTGCGTTCATCGCCACCCACGGCCACCGCGGGCCGAACGACTGGGAGCTGTCGTCGCGCACGTGGGAGAACACGCCCGAGCTGGCGTATGCGGCCATCGACCGCATGCGACTGTCCACCCGCGACCTGTCGCCGCACGAGCGCGTGGCCGACACCGAACAGGTGCGGGCTGCGGCCGCCGCGCAGGTGCTGCCATCGCTGAAGGGTCTGGACAAGGCCAACTTCCGCAAGGCGCTGAAGGCGGTGCAGTGGTGGTCGCGCGGCCGCGAGTCGACACGCGATCTCGCCGTGCGCGTGTCGAACCCCACCCGCCGCGTGTTCTTCGAGTTGGCCCGCCGCGCTGCCGAGCGTGGTGGCGTCACCGAGTTGCGCGACGTGGCGATGTTGGACGCCCGCACCGAGTTGGCCGTGTACATGCGCGACCCGGCGTCGATGGTGGGTCTCATCAAGGAGCGTGCTGCGTTGCGCGACCGCTTCGCCGCGGTGACGCCGCCGTTCTTCATCAACGGTCAGGACGAGGTGCCGTCCATCGAGGAGCTCGAGGCTGCTGCGGTGCCGGCCGCTGCCGCAGTGGCCGTCAGCGGCGACGTGCTGCAGGGTTCACCGGGTGCGCCGGGCGTGGCCCGCGGGCGCGCTCGTGTGGTGCATGACCCGGGCGACCCCGAGGGCCTCGAGCCCGACGAGATCCTGATCGCCCCGCTCACCGACCCCGCCTGGACCCCGCTCTTCCTGCCCGCGGCCGCCGTGGTGGTGAACGTGGGTGCGCTGATGAGCCACGCCGTGATCGTCAGCCGCGAGCTGGGCATTCCGTGCGTGGTCGCCGTCGAGGGTGCGACGCAACGGATCATCACCGGCACCATGGTCGAGGTCGACGGCACCGCCGGAACCGTGAGGGTGCTGTAGGGGCCGGGCTGCCAGCAGCCGAGCTCTACACCACCTGAACGTGGAAGGAGTCGAGCGCAGCAGCCGGGACGCCGAGCGTTCCGTCCTCGAGCTTGACTCGCGGCAGCCGCTTCTCATACATCGCTTTCACCACGACACGGGTCGCGACGCCCAGCCGTTGAGCGGCCTCGGCGGGCAGCAGCACTTCTTGCTCGGTCATTGCGCGCCCCCTTCGTCGAGACCCAACTTACCGTGGAGCATTCGGATGACGGTCGCCAGCTCGTCCTGCAGCCCTGGTGCTGCTCCACGTTCGCGGAGCGCCAAGCGAGCGTCCTCGATACCTTCCAACACGCGGAACGCTTCGTCCAGCGAGAGTGCGACGCCGCGAGGAACGGGGTCGTCGAAGGAACTTGCGTCGCTCATGCCGTGAGCATGCAGCGCGGGTGTGACGGAGTTTCCGGGTGGCGCCAAGCGTTCGATCTGTTGCCTGTTGCCTGTTGCCTGGTGGCAAGCTCCCCCGGCGCGTCCAAGCGGCAGTTCAGCGACTCAGAACGCGGACGTCTGCGGTTCCGCCCCGGCCTTCGCCACCACCCAGTCCCACAGCTCGTGACGGCGGGCAGGCGTGTCCGTTCGCTTGGTCGTGGGCAGCTTGTGGATCGGGCGTTGGCGGCGGTCCAGCCAGAAGCGGCCGTTCGAGCGCAGCGGCTCGTCGTCGGCCGCCAGCCACACGAGGGTGTCGGCGCCCTGCTCAGGCGTGCGCAGCAGCGGGCCCATCACCTTGGCGAACGTCGGCAGCGAGGCGTCCACGCCGGGCGTGTCGGCCCAGCCGGGGTGCAGCGCATGGAAGTGCACGCCCGAGCCGGCGAAGCGTTCGGCCCACATCTCGTTCAGCGTCACCTGTGCGCGCTTGGCGCGGGCGTACTGCTCGGTGCCGTTGTAGATGTCGGGCGACATCTCCAGCTGCGACACGGTGAGGCCTGCGGCGTACATGCCGCCCGACGCCATGGTGAGCACCCGCGACGGTGCCGACGCGGCGAGGCGATCGAGCAGCAGCGACGTGAGCAGGAACGGACCGACCACCTGACTGGCGACGGTGGCCTCGGTGCCATCGGGCGAGACGTGACGCTCGGCCGTGAGCGCGCCCGCGTTGTGGATCAGCACGTCCACCCGGTCGTGGCGGGCGAGCACC
>CAZREK010000388.1:0-2503 GCA_964598965.1 uncultured Bifidobacterium sp.
GACGTCCGCCTGAGGCGCCAGCCCACCAGTCCGCAGCCGCCGGCGATCAGCAGGAACGGCAGCGTGTAACCGACGAACAGCGCGATGCCGCGCAGGACGGCGAGGAACGCGTGCCACCCGTCGCGGAACGCGTCACCGATCGTCCTCTTGTGTTTCGGCGCCGGCGTTGCTTCCGGCTCCGGCGCGGTGCTGAGGCGGACGGTGATGGTGGCCATCGCCACCAACCCGCTGAGGTTCGACCGCTGCGCCAGCAACTCCTCGAGGTGGGTCTCGCGGGTGGTCAGTTCGCCCTCCAACGTGACAACTTCGCCGAGAGTCGTCGCCCGGTCCATCAACGCCCGCACCCGCTCGACGCTGGCGCGTGCGTTGTCGATGCGAGCTTCGAGGTCGCTGAGCTGCTCGGTGACGTCCTGCGTGTCGCCGCGCAGCGAAGTCCGCCGACCGATCGCCGGGTCCAGCCCGGTGAGGAAGCCGTCGACCTCGTCGGGCGGCAGCTTGAACACCAGGTCGCCACCCGCGTAGCGAGGGTCACCGAGGTCGACGCTGGAGTCGTACAACTGGCCGTCGTGGTCGGCGGCGAGGCGCACGACCTCGTCCACCGCCGCGGCCGCGTCGGCGACCTCCAACCCCACCGACATCGTGATGACCAACTTGCGGGTCGTCACGTGTGCCACTGGTGTCAGGGGTGCCGGTTCACTGTTGTTCTGCCCGGTGGCCTCCCCGCCACCGAGTGAGCCGCTGTCGTCGTTCGCCGCTGCCGGCGCTGTTTCCGCCGGCGCGGTGCCGGACGAGTCTGACTTGCTGTCGTCACCGCACGCGGTGATGCCAATGATGACGAAGACGGCGACAGCACCGACCCTCCGCCTGGCTGTGTTCACGGTTGCCATGTAGCTCGGACGTCAGCCGAGTGGCCGAGGTTCCGGGCCGACGATGACGATTACGTGTCAGCTGGGGCCGGCAGCAGCAGCGGCTTTGGCCTGGCGGTGCTTCCAGTACTCCAACACGATGGGCAGCACCGAGACGAACACGATCGCGACGGCCGCGACTTCGATGTTGTTCTTGATGAACTCGATCTCGCCCAAGAAGTAGCCGAGCGTGGTGACGCCCGCGCCCCACAGCAGACCGCCGATGACGTTGAAGCTGACGAAGGTGCGGTAGTGCATCTTGCTGGCACCGGCGACGGTGGGCACGAACGTACGCACGATGGGCACGAAGCGAGCGAGGATGATCGTCTTCGAGCCGTGCTTGGCGAAGAACGCTTCTGCCTTGGCGACGTTCTCCGGGTGGAAGAAGCGGCTTTCCTCGCGCTTGAACAGCGCGGGGCCCAACTTGGCGCCGATCATGTACCCGACTTGGTCGCCGGCGATAGCTGCCAGCGCCACGGCCCCCGCCACCCACGGCAGTGCGGGCAAGTGCTCTCCGCCCGCCTCGCTGGCGAGGAAGCCGGCGAAAAACAGCAGTGAGTCGCCCGGCAGGAAGAAACCCACCAGCAGACCGGATTCGGCGAAGACGATGGCGGCCAGCACGACCAGTCCACCGCTCTCCACCCACTTGTTGGCGAAGTCGAGCAGGGCGAGCACGAGGGGCAACCCTACCGGGGAAAAGCACGAGGGCCCGGGCGCACGGCCCGGGCCCTCGCAGTACGTGAGGTGGCGTCAGGCCGCGGCGGCCTTGATGCCACCCGCCTTGCGGCTGCTGAAGATGATCGCCCCGGCGAGGACGGCCAGCGCACCAGCAGCGACGGCGTAGCGAGCACCGTCGTTGTCCTGCAGGTTGATGATCGCCGGCAGGATCAACAGGCTGACCAGGTTCATCACCTTGATCAGCGGGTTGAGGGCCGGGCCGGCGGTGTCCTTGAACGGGTCGCCGACGGTGTCACCGATGACGGCAGCCTTGTGAGCATCGCTGCCCTTGCCGCCGTGGTGGCCGTCTTCGATGTACTTCTTGGCGTTGTCCCAGGCGCCGCCGGCGTTGCTGAGGTAGTTCGCCATCAGCTGGCCGACGAGGATCACGGCGGCGAGGAATGCGCCGAGCGCCTTCCAGTCGATGCCGAAGCCGATGATCACCGGGGTGAGCACGGCCAGCAGGGCCGGGGTGGCCAGCTCGCGGAGCGAGGCGGCGGTGCAGATGTCGATGACCGGGGCGTAGTCGGGGTCCTTCTCGCCCTTCATGATCTTGCCGTCGGCGAACTGCTTGCGGACCTCCTGCACCACCACGCCGGCGGTGCGACCCACCGCGCGGATGGCGAGCGCCGAGAACAGGAACGGCACAGCGCCGCCGATGAGCAGACCGATGAAGATCTTCGGGTCGGCGACGTTGATCATCAGTTCGGCTTGCTTGAACACACCGTCCTTGAGGTTGTAGGCGGCCCCGAGGGCCTTCTTGATGCCCAGCTCGTCGCCGGCGGTCTCGATGAAGCTGGCGAACAAGGCGACAGCGGCGATGACGGCCGAGCCGATGGCGAAGCCCTTGGTGACGGCCTTGGTGGTGTTGCCCACCGCGT